>JBDKLG010000061.1:0-43637 GCA_039795695.1 Bacteroidota bacterium | reverse complement strand
ACAGTCCCGCTACAATACAGTTGTTGTCAATGATTTTTTCAGATTTGATGCGCACTGTAGCAGCTGATTTTCTACTCCAGTTAATTATTGTCGAATGCTCTCCGGACAAAGACGGGTCGGGGAATTCGGAAGTTTCACCAATGGCATCACTGGCATAAACCAAGGTATCCACATGGGAGAAGAGCAGGAATTTTTCCTGTAATTTTTCTTTGGCATGCAGGAACCCTTCACTGTGAGCCTCTCCTAATCCTGTAAATACGCCTATGGTAGGGGCAATCATTTGTTCCAGCGAACCCATTTCTCCCGCTTTTGAAATGCCTGCTTCAAATATCCCGAGATTATCTGCTTCATTGATAAGTGAAACACTTAGGGGTACACCAATTTGGGAATTATAGCTTCTTGGACTTCTTACTATTGAAAAATCATTGTGCAGCAATTGGTACAGCCATTCCTTAACGATGGTTTTGCCATTACTGCCTGTAATACCGATTACTGGCAATTGAAATTTTTTTCTATGTGCGCAAGCTACTGCCTGCAAGGCTTTCAGTACATCGGGCACTTTCAGGAAGTTGGCATCGGAACAAAAAGAATCAGGCATTTGGGTGCTTACAACAAAATTTCTCACACCTGCCTGGTAGGCTTCTTCTATAAATAAATGCCCATTCCTTCTGGGGCCTGTTAAAGCAAAAAAAAGGGAACTTGCCGGAAAAACAATTTTCCTGCTGTCGATCAAAATATGTTCAACAATGGCTTTTTTCCAATGGCCATCTGCTGCCTGGATTATTTTGGCAATATCGTCAATAGCATACCTCATTTATAAAGAGCCGTCATTGATGTCTTTGGGGGCCCCTTTTTTATTTTTATGCATGGAATAATAAACAGAGCCTGCAATACAAGCTACTATTACTGCCAGAGAAACAAATACCTGGGTTGTTTTGTCGATCCATTCATTGATAAAATGTTCTCCCAGCATTTTAATACCAATAAATACCAGTACCACTGCTATCCCCTGCTGCAGGTAGTCGAACTTGGATACAGCTCCGCGCAGTAAAAAGAACAGGGAGCGTAATCCTAGTACTGCAAAAATATTGGAAGTATAAATAATCAAGGGGTCTCTCGAAATGCCCATCACTGCCGGAATCGAGTCAAGTGCAAATACCAGGTCAATGGCAGCCAGTAATACCACTACAACAAATAAAGTGGTGTAGGCTGGTTTTCCTTTCTCACGAATAATGAATTTCCCATTGCCATCATGGTTAACAATGGGCAGGTATTTTTTCAGGAATTTAAACACTTTGGAATCATGCGGATCAAATTCCTCCTCTTCATTGGCGATAAACATTTTATACCCTGTATATACCAAAAACAGTCCAAACAAATATAAAATCCATGAAAATCGCGCAACCAATGCAACACCTACCGTAATAAAAATAATACGGAAAATAATGGCCATCAATATACCAATCAGGAGTACCCGCGGATAGTGTTTTTCCTTAACCTGAAAAGAGGTGAAGATTAATATGAAAACAAAAATATTGTCAATACTCAGGCTCCATTCCATCAGGTATGCACTCAGAAATTCAAAAGCCAGTTGAGGACCTGTTATGGTTAAGTTTTTCCCGCCATACCTGTTTTCCGAGGCAAGTGAAGAACCTTCAACCCATACAAATAAAAAAAATAAAAAAGCCAGCCCTACCCAGAATCCCGTTTGCAGTAGAGCCTGCTTAATAGTGATGATCTTGTCTTTTTTGCTCAGTAAGCCCAAATCAAATACCAGGGCAATCAGGATAATGGTTCCAAAAACAACATAAACAATCTGGTGGGTTGACATTTGCCGGGTTTATATGCTAAGATAGCATGTTGGGCGAGGAAAATACTTTTTTACTATTCATAACTTATCTGAAATACTTTCTCCCGAGGGTATGGAATAGGGTTCGGTATCAGGCCCGGTGTTTTGATTTTCTTTGCCATTGAAAAAATAATCCGCATAGCATCACCAGGCCAATGGGCAGCCCTATATTGATTAGCTGCCAGATTGTTTTCTGTTCTGCTACTTTTGCCTTGTCCAGCAATCGAAGTACAAAATCCTTGTTCCTGCTTTCAAAGAGATTGTTATTGCTCACCAGGTAGTCCATTGAATTCAGGAAAAACTCCCTATTGGCAAAACGGTAATTTTCAAATGGCAGTACCCCCATTGGCAGGGGGCCGGTAGTATTGCTGGCTGCATTGGTAACGATATCCGCATCGGCCACAACAATTTGTTTGGCTGGTTTTGCTGCGATGCCCAAAAATGGTCTTCCCGAACTTCTGCGTACCGAATCCATCAAAACCTTTCCTGCCCGGTTATTGAACAAGGAACTGAATCTGCCTTCCAGCAAAACAGCCACGGGTACATAGCTTTTATTAAAGCTGTAAAGATCTTCATTCGATTTTACGCTGTTGATGGAAACGATAGCAGGGGAGCTGATTCTCCTGCTATTTGTATCGGATGCCAGTAAAATGGTTTTTCGAATGCCCGGGGCTTTAACTGTATCGATACTTGACGGGAAAATGGGCAATACCCTGTCAAGGTTTTTTGAAATGGGGTTATCGGATCGGGCAGAAAGGAAGGGATAATAGGGAAAGGGAACTCTTTGCATTTTAGGGCTGCCATCGGCATTTTTTCCTATAACGATGGGTATTTTGGAGCAGTTCAGGTCCTGTACCAGATCAGGATTGATGCGCACACCATATTTGAACAGTATGTCATCCAATTCTAAACCACGGTCGAAAGCGGTATATTCTGCCCGGCTTCGCATCAAACTATCGAGCTCTGCGTGCAGTTTATCTATATACCAGATGATATGTCCCCCATTCATTACAAACTGGTCCAGCTTGAGTTTATCTTCATCGGTAAAAGGTTCTGTTGGCTTTACCACCATTAATGCATCAATAATCCCCGGATCAGGATACCCTTTCTTCAAATCGAAAATAGCCAGCCTGTATTCATTCCGAAGGCTTTCGCCAAGGTCATTCACTTTAAAATCGGTTGGTTCGCCGTTTCCAATGGCATAAGCTACGGTTGGAACATATTTCCGGGTAAGTTTATCAATGGCATTGGCAAACTTGAATTCCAATAATGCTTCTGCAGCATTACGGGTGGCTTCCTGGTCTTCCTGGGGGCTATTGTCGCTGACTACATTAAAAGGTTTAAAAATTTTTCGGCTACTTCTCAGGTCAATGGCAATGGGTTGCTGGTTTTTGCGAAAGCTAACCAGTGCGGAAGGAATCACTAACTGGCTGGTGGCTTTTTCATTGGATGAGGATACTATTTCACTATTCTCAAATACGACTCCTGCTTTTGAAAGGCTGTCGTAGAGTATTGCTTTCAGCGAATCATTGCTAATTTGTTCACCGGGTTTTTCAAAACTGATGCGAATACGGTTGCCTGCAAGAGAAGAAAATTCATCCAGCAGGTCTTTGGTGGCAATGCTTAATTTTTTGTAATCTGAGGGCAAGTCTCCTGCCAAAAAAACCTGTATCGTTACTACGCTATCCAATTCATGCAGCAATTTTTTTGTTGGTGCAGTTAAACTGAATCTTTTTTCTGCTGTAAGATCCATGCGGTAAAAAAAGAAAGTAGAAAGGTAGGTTAGTCCCACAAAAAGAACCACGCAAAACCAAGTACCATATTTATGCTTCAATATTTTTTGCATGTCCCTTTATTTACCAGAAATATTTCTTTGGGTGATGAATAAGCTTAACCAGATAATACCTCCAAAATAGATAAGGTCCCTGCTGTCAACAACCCCCCTGCTGATGCTTTTGTAATGAAAATTGATTCCCAGCATTTCAATATAATAATCCAGGCCGCCTTTCAATAACGGGAGTTTGCTCAAAGCTTCAAAACCATTGTACAGTAAAAAGCAAATAAATGCTCCTGCAATAAAAGCAACCACGGTATTATTGGTAAAACTACTGGCACAGATTCCGATGGCGGTAAATACAGCACCCAGCAGAATAAGCCCCAGGTAACTGCCGATAGTTGCGCCAATATCAATTCCGCCTGTTACACTTAACTGTTCTATCGATACGGCATAGATGATGGTAGGAATTAGGGAACAGCTGACGATGATTAAGGAGCCAAAAAACTTACCCCAAACAATTTGAGCCGGACTAAGCGGCCAGGTTTTTAATAATTCAAAAGTACCCGATTTGAATTCGTCCGAAAAGCTTCTCATGGTAATCGTGGGCACCAGGAAAAGCAAGATCCAGGGGGCCAGGTTAAAAAAACCTGCCAGGCTTGCATAGCCAAATTCCAATAAGCTGGTTTCGGGGAACACAAAGAGAAACAGCCCATTGAGCAATAGAAAAACCACTAATGCGATATAACCGGTTAGGCTGCTAAAAAACTGCTGCCATTCTTTTTTGCAGATCATCCACATATGGTCAAAACTAAATGTTATTCGTCAATCCCCCTAAAGCCGGTGCTGATTTAGAAACAGTTTATGGAATTTATCACATTTGTCATCTTATTGAAAATTACCCATATGAAACTGAAATTATCCCTGCTGGTATTTGCTCTCTTCTGTATTGGCATTTTCAGCCATGCACAGGAAAAACCTAAGGTACCGGCTTCTCCCCCAAAAGTACAAAATGGTGCCGATGCCATTCCGGTAACTGTTACCAGTACAAAGAAACCGCAGAAGCCGCCACCACCACCGCCACCCAAGCCTTCCAAATCGGAGGAAGCCAGGTCTACTCCCCCTAAAATAGAAAAAGTGGAGAAATTGCCGCCACCACCACCACCACCACCGCCACCTGCTAAACCAAAAAAAGAAAAACAGGAGGATGAGAGAAATGAAGCAGGCTTGCTAAGGCAGTATCAAATAGAAAAAGAAAAAAATCAACTGCTTCACCCCAAACTGGCGTAAATACCGGTATTGAAAGAGCCGAACAATTGTTCGGCTCTTTCAATACTATTTTTATATTTTCCGGAAAAACCTATACTGCAAAACTTTCTCCGCATCCGCAACTTCTGCTGGCATTAGGGTTATTGAAATAAAAACCTTTCCCATTAAGTCCATCAGAGAAATCGAGTTCGGTATTTACAAGGTATAGGAAGCTTTTTAAATCTGTAACCACTTTGATACCGTTGTCTTCAAATGACTGATCCATCGGTTTCACTTCATTATCAAAATCGAGCTTGTAACTCAGCCCCGAGCAACCGCCTCCAACCACACCCACGCGAAGAAAATAGCTGTCATCTCCTGTAACACCGGCTTCTTCCATCAGCTGCAGAACTTTTTTCTTAGCTTTTTCGCTTACATATATGCTGTTTTCTGTTGCAACCATATAAAATGATTTTCAGGTGAATGGGTGGCAATTAATTAAATTATTCACCATCCCCTAATCCGCCATTCGCTAATGATTAATGAATCCTTTCTTCAAACACCAGTTCTTCCAAACCGTTCTTCTTGCGATAATCGTTGATGTCTGATTTGATGGCATCTTCTGCAAGTACCGAGCAGTGTATTTTTACGGGAGGCAGGTTTAACTCTTCTACCAGGTCCATATTATCAATCTG
Organism: Bacteroidota bacterium; assembly: GCA_039795695.1. Taxonomy (GTDB): domain Bacteria; phylum Bacteroidota; class Bacteroidia; order Chitinophagales; family Chitinophagaceae; genus Sediminibacterium. Next base: position 38,071 of record JBDKLG010000061.1, on the reverse strand, counting down.
AACTGCCTGGTCAACCGTTTTGCCTTTTAACCATTCTGTAGCAAGTGAGGAAGATGCAATAGCTGAGCCGCATCCAAAGGTTTTGAATTTGGCATCGGTGATAACACCGGTTGCATCGTCCACCTCAATCTGCAAACGCATTACGTCGCCGCATTCCGGTGCACCTACCAATCCTGTACCAACGTTTTTTCTGGACTTGTCCAGTGTTCCTACATTTTTAGGGTTGCTGTAGTGGTCGATTACTTTTTCTGAATATGCCATAACTTATGAATTATAAATGGTGAATTAAAAATGAAATCAGTTGAGCATTCCTTGCTGTCAATCCTTATTGCTTAATGGTGTGCCCATTCAATCTTATCCATATCTACCCCTTCCTTGAACATTTCCCAAAGCGGACTCATGTCTCTCAGTTTGAGCACGGTTTCGCTTACTGCCTTAATGGTATAATCGATCTGTTCTTCGGTGGTAAACCTGCCCAAGCCAAACCTCAAGGAACTGTGTGCCAGGTCATCGCCCAGTCCCAATGCTTTCAGCACATAGCTTGGTTCCAGTGAAGCCGATGTGCAGGCAGAGCCGGAAGATAAAGCGATATGCTTATTGAAGCCCATCAGCAAACCTTCTCCTTCTACATATTTGAAAGAGATATTGGCAACATGTGGCAGTCTGTGTTCACGGTTACCGTTTACATAAGCTTCTTCCAATTGCAATAAAGCTGTTTCCAGTTTGTCGCGCAGTTTGCTTAAGCGTGCATCATCATCTGCCATTTCAAGCCTTGCCAGTTCACAGGCTTTACCAAAGCCAACTATACCGGGCACATTTAGTGTGCCGCTGCGCATACCTCTTTCATGTCCGCCGCCATCCATCTGGGCAGTTACTTTTACCCTTGGATTTTTACGACGCACATAGAGGGCACCGATTCCTTTGGGACCATACATTTTATGGGCCGTGAATGCCATGATATCAATACCATCTTTGTTTACATCCACCGGAACCTTGCCAACAGCCTGAACGGCATCGGAGAAAAACAGGATACCGTTCTTTTTAGCAATGGCACTGATTTCTTTTACCGGTTGTATTACGCCAATTTCGTTGTTGGCATACATGATTGCAATCAGAATGGTAGTTGGCCTGATGGCTGCTTCCAGTTCTTTTAAATCGATTAATCCATCGGGTTTAACTTCGAGGTAGCTTACTTCACCACCCAATCTTTCAATATGCTTGCAGGTATCCAATACAGCTTTGTGCTCTGTGGTGCAGGTAATGATGTGGTTGCCCTTGCTTGCATACATTTCATAAACCCCTTTGATACCCAGGTTATCACCTTCTGTAGCACCGGAAGTAAAAATAATTTCTTTGGGATCGGCACCTATCAGTTTGGCTACCTGTTCACGGGCATAATCAACCGCTTCTTCGGCCTCCCATCCAAATGGATGGTTACGGCTGGCAGCATTACCGAAATGCTCGGTAAAATAAGGTATCATGGCTTCCAGCACACGGGGGTCCATGGGTGTTGTAGCATTATTATCAAGGTAAATCGGTAATTTCAACATATACACAGGGTTTATCTGACTATCGGGCAAAGTTAGTTCAATAGGGGCGATAATTTTAGCCGCATAAGCCGGGTTTACCTAATTTTCCGACTTTCGTAAAGGATAATATTATAAAATTGATTTATGTTAAAAATTGAGCATATCGGCATTGCCGTAAAGGGTTTTGGGTCGTCTATCCCGCTTTTTGAACAGATCCTGAATACCCCCTGTTATAAAACGGAAACCGTTGAATCTGAGCAGGTAAATACGGCTTTTTTTCAAAAAGGGGAAACCAAGATTGAGCTGCTTGAGAGCATTGACCCTGCCGGGGTAATTGGCCGCTTTATCGAAAAAAAGGGAGAGGGTATACACCATATTGCTTTTGAAGTGGAAGATATTCTGTCGGAAATGGAAAGGTTGCGTGCTGCGGGCTTTACCCTGCTTAATGAAAAACCAAAAAAAGGGGCCGATAATAAATGGGTATGTTTTCTGCATCCGAAAGATGCGAATGGGGTATTGGTGGAATTGTGTGAAGAGATTCGATAAAGGGTGTTTCTTTTTCAAATAAGCTTTTAACCGGAAAGGGCTGATGGCTAAGAAACCGGCCTGGTCAGGCTTTCCTGCTGCTGAAATACAGAATTGCCGCAACACCTATCACCAGGAGGGTTCCGAATAAAATGAGTTTTTTTCTGAGCTGAAAGTTGAACTGGTTATTGCTCATACGATGCCCAATTTTTCTACCGCAACCTGGGCAGCTACCTGGCTGGCATCTTTTTTATTGTAGCCCTTTCCTTTGGCAAGCAGTTCTCCATCCAGCATGGCATTGATGGTAAATAAACGCCTGCTTCCTTCCATTTTTTCGTCGGATAATTCGAAAGTGAGTGTTTTGCCGTTTTTATTGGCCCAGCCGATTAATTTATTCTTTAGGTTGATGTCGATCAATTCAAGGTCATCCACAAACATATGGGGTATCACAATCTGTTTCAATACCCAGTTATGTGTTTTGAGGTATCCCTTATCCAGGTAAACCGCTCCCACAAGCGCTTCCAGGGTATTGCCAAAAATCTGGCTGCCTTTTAAGGCATTGTCAAATTTGTTGTAGAAAGTTAATTTGCGCAACCCCATTTTCAGGGCGATATCGTTCAATTGCTGGCGGTTCACCATCTTACTGCGCATTTCGGTAAGAAAGCCCTCTCCTTTCAGCGGATAGCGTTTGAAAAGATAGTCGGCAATTACCGCGCTTAATACAGCATCGCCCAGGTATTCAAGTCGTTCATTATTTTCGTCGGGTGTCTCTTTAACTGAGCGATGGCTTAATGCGGTTCTATACAGGGCTTCATTGCCTGTATGAATGCCTAATACATTTTTCAGTTGCTTTTCAAATGACGATTCGTCTGCCTGCTTAAATAATTTTTTGAGGAATTGCACGGATTTAAGCTACGAATTTTTTTACAATCACACAAGCATTGTGGCCGCCAAAACCGAAGGTGTTGCTCAGTGCGGCTCTTACGGTTCTTTTTTGTGCTTTATTGAAAGTAAAATTCAGTTTTGGATCCAGGGTTGGATCATCCGTGAAATGGTTGATGGTTGGTGGTACAATATCGTGTATTACGCTCTGGATGCAGGCGATTGCCTCAATCACTCCTGCGGCACCCAAACAATGACCTGTCATTGATTTGGTAGCACTGATGTTCAAATTATAAGCGTGTTCACCAAATACTTCCGTAATGGCTTTTGCTTCGGCTCCGTCGCCCAAAGGGGTAGAAGTTCCGTGTGTGTTAATGTAATCAATTTCATCCGCCTGCATTCCTGCGTCTTTCAGTGCGGCAATCATTACATTGCGTGCACCCAGGCCTTCCGGATGTGGTGCCGTTAAATGGTAAGCATCTGCGGTTGCTCCGCCTCCGGCCATTTCGCAATAGATTTTTGCTCCCCTTTTAATTGCGTGCTCATATTCTTCCAGCACTACTACACCTGCTGCTTCTCCCATTACAAAACCATCGCGGTCTTTATCATAGGGTCTGCTGGCAGTTTTGGGGTCATCATTTCTTTCGCTCATGGCTTTCATCGCATTAAAACCTCCTACGCCCGCAATACTGATCACCGCTTCCGAACCGCCACTGATGATGATATCGGCCTTACCCAGGCGGATATTATCATACGCATTGATCATCCCATTGGTACTGGATGCGCAGGCGCTTACCACGGCAAAATTGGGACCGCGAAATCCATGGCGCATGGAAATCTGTCCGGCAGCAATGTCCAAAATCATTTTGGGAATGAAGAAGGGATTGAAGCGGGGTGTTCCATCGCCCTGGGCAAAATTGATCACTTCTTCCTGGAAAGTGGTTAATCCGCCAATTCCGCTGGCGAAAATAACGCCTACACGATCGGGGTCTACTGTGTCTTTACTGATGCCTGCATCCTGAACAGCCATATCACTGGCTACTAATGCAAGCTGTGCAAAACGGTCAAGTTTTCGGGCTTCTTTCCTGTCCATGAATTGGGTAGGATCAAAACCTTTTACTTCACAGGCAAAACGTGTTTTGAATTTGGTTGCATCAAACAGAGTAATCATGTCTGCTCCGGAAATACCATTCAGCAAACCATTCCAATAATCTTCCAGATTATTTCCGAGTGGTGTGAGGGTACCAATGCCGGTAACAACAACTCTTTTTAATTGCATTTTCAAAACCTGTTTATAGTGATAATCCGCCTTTTGTGGTGTTTGACCAGCAAAAAGGCGGATTAAAATTATTCCATTTTGTCAAGTAAATTCTTACTTAGCGTGTTCTTCGAGGTAAGCGACAGCCTGACCAACAGTTGTGATGGTTTCAGCCTGTTCATCAGGGATGGAGATGTTGAATTCCTTTTCGAATTCCATAATTAACTCAACGGTATCCAAAGAATCGGCACCGAGGTCGTTGGTAAAAGAAGCTTCATTGGTAACTTCTCCTTCATCAACTCCTAACTTGTCAACTATGATTTTCTTTACTCTTGTAGCGATGTCTGACATTGTAAATGTTTTTGTTACAGCCGCAAAAATATACTTTTTGTCAAATATGCAATCTTTTAAGTCATTTTTGTTTTCACATCGGCCAAATAGTTGGCAGCCCGATTTTTCGTTTTAATGGCTTTTTTTAGTAAAAACCTCATTATCTTGTATTAATTACCCCCGAATATGTCGCTAAAACAGATAGATCACGGAACCAAAGAATACCAGGAAATGGTGGATTTGCGCTACCAAATCCTGAGAAAACCGCTTGGATTGACCTTCACAGAGCAGGATCTGGCTGCTGAAAAGGAGGATATATTGCTGGGATGCTATGAAGACGAGCTGCTGGAAGCCTGCTGTATTTTAACCAAAACCGAACCCGGCACCCTCAGATTAAGACAAATGGCTGTTAGTTCCAATATACAGGGTAAGGGCATCGGTCGCTTATTAATGGTTTTTGCCGAAAATATTGCCCGTGACCATGGTTTTAAGCGGCTAACCATGCATGCCCGCAAATCGGCCGTGGGGTTTTATGAGAAGAGTGGCTATAAGATATGCAGTGAAGAGTTTGAAGAAGTAACCATCCCTCATTATGTGATGGAGAAGGAACTGTAACAGGTTAATTTGCTGCCTCAACCACCCTCTGTTCCTTAGCGGGATTTCCCAATCCTGGCATTCAACAGCCCTCTCAATTCGTGTTTGAACTCTTCTCCCATATTGTCTTTGGGAACAAGGAAAAAAGATTTGGCATCAAAATAGAGGTGAAAAAAATGGGGACTTTCAAAAAATTTTGAGAATCTTGACCATTTCCAGAGATTATAGCCTCTTTCATTTTCCAGTTTAATGTCCTCTTCTCTGAAATCGATGATAAATGAATCCTGGAAAGTGGCGGCTTTTTTATAGATGCTGCTGGGCAGAAAATACCAGAAAGTGGCCATCAATGCGAGCCAGGTAATGGAACCCAGCAGAAAAGGCTCGGGGCGAATTTTTTTGCTGTAAAAAAGGGCTGCAGCCATGATGGCAAAAACATTCACCATCACCAGTAAAACCCGCACTTCATTTCTCTGAATAAAATGGTACCGTAAAGCCTGGATAACTTTTTTTCTTTCGTAGGAAAAACTGTGCTGCATAGTGCATATTTGAACGCAAATTAATTCTGAAAATTTAATTCACGCTTAAAATCTCTGCATGGGGTATTTTGTTGTGATTGGTAAGCCGTTTAGTACCGGGTGTTCTATTCAAAACCCGCAACCAATTGAGCAATATTGTCGGCAGATAATTTTTCTTTTCCGGAAGCTATGACAATCCTGTAACGGAATGTGGCTGATTGCCCTTTTGAGAGTTTAAAATTCATGGTTTGTTTTCCTTCGGAGAAAACTTTTTGCCCAAGTGGATTGGCAGAGAAGAGCCCATAATTACGTGCATGCCAATAAGTAGGATACCCGGGATTTTTGGGGTGATCGATCATGACAATACTAATGGTATCTGCCCCTTTCTTACCATACATCATGCACCAGTTGCCCCTGGTGCCCCAGGCTGCATCTCCCTGTTTGCCTTCCGAGGTAAGGTAATTACCCGTTACCGTTGCATCTTTATTGGCGGTTACTTTGGTAACAATGCCTTTATCGTCTTTGTATTCTTTTGTTTGTTTTACCGGCAATTCCAGTTCATGTGCCACACGCAAACCCAATACACCGTCTTTGGCATCGGGGAAGCTCAGATCCTGCACAGCAGTAAGGGTGGTTGTTCTGTCGATTACGTATTGTTTGTTGATAACAGCTATCACCAGGGAGGTCTTTTCTTCCAGTAAAACATTTTTCTGCTGGTCGGTCCAGTTAGCCAGGTATTCAACAAGCCCTGTTTTTCCGTTGGAGGTTTTTGTTATTTGTTCTGTTCTGATCCATCCGTATTGTTTCTTTTTTTCTGCGGGGATGGCGAATGAATTATTCCAGAAATCGAGGCCATTCACGTTTTCATAATTGAACCAGAGGCCGATATGGTGCGGATGATCTACCGGATCATTTGGCTGGGGGTTCCAGGGAAAGCCACGGGTAATGGTTTCTCCATTGGGGGCCATAATGGGATAGAGAAAAGGTTTCTCCATGGTATCGGTATAAACCAGGCTGGTAAAATGTTTGCCGTCGATGGTAATGGTTACTTTTTTTTGGGAAGCATCGTTTTTTACGGATATTTTTTGTCCGAAGAAAAAAACGGGCAGCAGCAATAAAGCAGCTACTAATTCAGTATATTTTTTCATTTGGTCGGGTTTGATGATACCAATACAACGGGCTTCTGCATTTAGGAAATTATTTTACTTCCACTTTTTTATTAGCCACCAGAAAATGCATAATCAACCATGCCAGTAAATAGGCAGATGCCGAAACCACAAACATGATATAGTATGCCACTTCAATTTTTCCGATGGCGCGGTAGTGTACAAACATATTTTTCTGTACGAACAGTGATAGGGCAATACCTCCGATTGATCCAAACATTCCGCCAATACCGGTAACGGAACCGGTTGCATTTTTCGGAAACATATCACTTACCGTTGTGTAAATATTGGCGCTCCATGCCTGGTGTGCTGCGGCTGCAATACCAATAACAATTACGGCCAGCCATACATTAATTGCACCTAATACAAGTGCTCCAAGTATCGGTGTTACACTAAGGGCATAAATAAGCATGGATGTTTTTCTTGCTTTTCGAACCGGCCATCCCCGCTTGGTAATAAAATACATGGGTAGCCATCCGCCGAAAACGCTTCCAGCTGTTGATATCAGGTATACAGTAGCCACAGGCCAGCTGGCTGCAGTAATCTTCATGTGGTACATGCTTTCGAAAAAGTCGGGCAGCCAGAAAATGTAAAACCACCAAATGGGGTCTGTCAGAAATTTACCAATTGCAAATGCCCAGGTCTGGTTAAATGTGAGCAGTTTTCCCCAGCTCATTTTAGGTTTGCTATCATCACCTACCCCGCCTTTTTGTTCATCCACATCACTTTCAATCAAGGCAAGTTCCGGAGCAGATAATTTTTTATGTTTCCGGGGAACTTCATACAAAAGAAACCAGAAAATAAGCCATACAAAACCAAGTAATCCTGTTAAAATAAATGCCCATTGCCAGCCCCACTGAACTACAATATATGGAACAGTTAAGGGGGTAAGAATGGCGCCAATATTGGCTCCCGAGTTAAAAATGCCGGTTGCCAATGCACGCTCTTTTTTGGGAAACCATTCGGCTACTGTTTTAATGGCAGCGGGAAAATTGCCTGCTTCCGCCAAGCCCAGTGCACCACGCACAATCTGAAAACCCAGCACCGTATTTACCCATGCAGTGGCTATTCCGGCCAGGCTCCATAAAAAAGTAGACAATCCATAACCAATTTTGGTGCCTATTTTATCAATAATTCTTCCGGCACCCAATAATCCTATCGCATAAAAAATCTTGAAAGTGATTTCCACATTGGAATAATCACCATCGGTCCATCCGAGGGTTTCTGTAAAAGTTGATTTCAAAAAGCTAATGACACTCCTGTCAATATAATTGATGGTAGTGGCAAAGAAAATCAATCCGCAGATTGACCAGCGGTATTTACCAATTTTTTCTGCTGTCATGTTGATGATTTGATTGACTGTATAATTGTGAGGGCATCTTTTGTGGCTGCTGTAATGGCGGCATAATCCTTTGCTTCGAGTAACTGTTTGGTGATTAATTTGCTGCCCATACCTACTGCACATACACCGGCTTTGAACCAACCGGCAATATTGTCTTTATCGAGCTCTACTCCTCCTGTTGGCATAAACAATAATCCCGGAAAGATTTCCTTAATGGCCGAAAGAAAGCCGGGGCCCAGGATATTTCCCGGAAAAAGTTTGATCATTCGCGCTCCCATGGTTTCGGCCCGGATAATTTCTGAAGGTGTCATACAGCCGGGAACCCACAGCATTTTATTGCGGTCGGCTACTTCGGCAACGGATTCTACCAGTCCGGGGCAAATAATATAATCTGTTCCGGCATCAATGAAAGTCTGCGCCATTTCTCCGTTTTTGATGGTACCAATACCCAGGTACATGCCCTTTAGTTCGGAGTCGCATATTTTGCGCATTTCCCTGAAATTCTGTAAAGCTGCTTCACCGCGATTGGTGTATTCAACGGCACGTATGCCTGCTGCATACAATGCTTTTAATACTTCGATACTTACAGTACTGTCTTTGTAAAAATAAAGGGGAAGAATACCCTGCTGGGGTATTAGGTTCATGATGGCTTCTTTCTTTTCCATATAGCATTTTTTCGTCTGACAATGTTATCTGAAAAGGCCTGAATCAGGGCATTTTCTTACGCAAACGTTTGCGTATTTTTATTCCTGAAATTTACGTCAATTCTTCTCTTCACAATGATAATTGCCCAACTTCGCTTCAGGGCTTTGAAGTTAGTGAAATTATGAGCCTGAACATCCTGTAAATTAAAAAAATACGATTGACTATGTCTAAGAAAGTGGTTACCCTCGGAGAAATCATGATGCGTCTTTCAACACCCGGTTTTGAAAGATTTGTTCAAAGCGACAGTTTTGATATAACCTATGGCGGCGGCGAAGCCAATGTAGCCGTGGCCCTTTGTAATTATGGACTGAACGGTGTTTTTGTAACCAAGGTTCCGGACAATGCTTTGGGGCAGGCTGCCATCAACCATATTCGCAGATACGGGGTAGATACCCAGTTTATTGCCCGCGGCGGAAAACGTTTGGGTATTTATTTTCTGGAAACAGGGGCTTCGATGCGTGCATCGCAGGTGATTTATGACAGAGCAGGGGCTTCGGTGGCAGATATGGACATCAGCGAGTTTGATTTTGATAAAATACTGGAAGGTGCCAGCTGGTTTCATACCACCGGTATTACGCCCGCACTGAGCGACAAAGCCGCAGCTTTAACGGAAGCTGCCCTGAAAGCTGCAAAAGCAAAAGGGATTACAACCAGTATTGATTTGAACTACCGGAAAAAATTATGGAGCAAAGAAAAAGCAAGAGAAGTGATGACACGTCTTTGTGCCTATGTAGATGTTTGTATCGGTAATGAAGAAGATGCCGATACCACATTGGGTTTTACCAGCAAGGGAACAGATGTAACCAAGGGTGAATTAAACCTCGACGGTTATAAAGATGTGTTCCAGCAGATGAAAGCAAAATTTGGCTTCAAATACATTGCATCTACTTTGCGCGAAAGCCATAGTGCTTCCGATAACGGGTGGAGTGCCCTGGTATACGACGGAACCGAATTCTATCATACCAAACAATATGAAGTGCGTATTGTAGACAGGGTGGGCAGCGGCGATTCATTTGCCAGTGGATTTATTTTCGGTTTGGTAAGTGGTATGCCCATGGCGGAAGCTGCTGAGTTTGGTGTGGCTGCCTCTGCCATCAAACATACCATCCCGGGCGATTTGAACCATGCAACGCTGAATGAAGTGAAAGAATTGATGAAAGGAGATGGAAGCGGCAGGGTACAACGTTAAACCCCAATATTGCTAATGGGATGAATTGTTGAATAACAAATAACCACTATGATTTTAGACAGTTTGAGCAGTGCCGGTAAATATGCAGGACTGAATCCCTTGTTTGCGAAGGCATTTGCCTATATCGCCAGTGTTGATCTTGCCGCTTTGGAGCCGGGGAAATTTGATATTGACGGCGATAAACTGAGGGGTATTGTTTCTGAGAAAAATGGGATGAGCGCTGCAGAAAGTACGGCAAAATTTGAATGCCACAATGCCCATATCGATATACAGGTATGCATCAGCGGGAAAGAGACTTTGGGCTGGAAGCCCCGTGGCAACTGTATTTCACCAAGAGGCGAGTACAATCCGGAGAAAGATGTTTTGTTTTATGAAGATGCACCTGATATGTTTTTCGGGATGACAGACGGCCAGTTTGCCATTTTCTATCCGGAAGACGTTCACGCACCGATGATTGGTGACGGGGTAATCAAAAAACTGGTGATAAAAGTGAAGATCTGATTCACTGAAAAAAAGCTGCGCTTAGCCTTTCAATACCCCGCTTCTACACTTAACACATCCTGGTCGGTGGCATCTCCGTGTTCCTGTAATTTGCCGAAAGCCGCGGCTGTTGCGTAATTGAGCAGTTCCTGGGGATTGGATGAATTGTTGATCAAACCGTAAATCAATCCCGCCATAAAACAATCCCCGCTTCCGGAGCGGTCTACCACTCCTGCACAGGTGAATTCATTGGAAACATAGGATTGACCCTTGTGCATCATGGTAGTATAATAAAGAATCTGGTCGCCCTTACTGTCGAAACGGAATGTATTGGCTACTGTTTTACAGGCAGGGAACAGGTCCATGATTTCTTTTGCACTTGCATTGGCATGATCGATATATGCCTGTTTGGATTTTTTTTCGTGGATATTTTCATCAATGGCTGTTCCCAGCAAAGTATTGGCACTCCAGATATTTCCCATGATTACGTCACAATATTTTACCAGCCCCGGCATAATTGCTACCGGGTCTTTGCCATATTTCCACAGTTTGGAACGATAGTTTAAATCAACCGAAATACTGATTCCTTTTTTGGAAGCAGCCTGCACTGCTTCGAGACAAACATCGGCAACCGACTGGTTCAAAGCAGGACTGATTGCCGTGAAATGCAGCCAGGATATGCCTTCCAGCACTTTGTCCCAATTAATGACGCCAGGTTTCAATGCCGAAAAAGAAGAGCGCTCACGATCATATACGACGCCCCCTTTGATGTCGGCACCTGTTTCTAAAAAATAAATGCCAATCCTGTTTCCGGCAAAAAGAACAGAAGAAGTATCGATATTTTTCTGCCGAAGGTATTGCACAACATATTGCGACATAAAATTGTCGGGCAGAACCGTGCAATAGTTTACTGCCTGGTTCCAGCCAGCCAATGCGGTAGCTACATTGGCTTCTGCACCCCCTACAAAAAGCAGCATGGGGTGTTTCTGTGCCATGTCTTCTTTTATGGAAGGAGAGAGGCGCAGCAGTAGTTCACCAAAACACAAAACCTTATTCATAGTTGTCAATAACTATTTCATATCGGCAATAGCCACCTGGTCCATATCGGTGAAGGTATAATTCTCTCCGGCCATTGCCCAGATAAAGCCATAATTGGTAGTACCCGATCCGCAATGAACCGACCATGGCGGTGATATAACAGCTTCGTGATTGGCCATCACGATATGCCTGGTTTCTGTTGGCTCACCCATCATATGGAACAATCTGTGCTGGGCGGGTAAATCAAAATAAAAGTAGACTTCCATTCTGCGTGTATGCGTATGCGGCGGAACGGAGTTCCATACACTGCCTTCATTCAAAACAGTTAAACCCATTACCAGCTGGCAGCTTTGAATCCCATCCTGGTGAATGTATTTGTAAATGGTGCGTTTGTTGGCAGTGGCTGTTTCTCCCAGGTTTACCGGTGAGGCTTCTTCCTTGGTCATTTTCCTGTTTGGATAGCTGTGGTGTGCGGTGGTAGATATCAAAAAGAAACCGGCGGGCTCATTTGCCGATACACTGGAGAAAGAAACCGATTGGGTTCCCTTACCCAGGTACAAAGCGTCCAGTTTATTGAGTTCGTATTTGATCCCGTCTGCTTCAACCACTCCTGCATTACCTACATTGATTATGCCCAATTCTCTGCGCTCCAGAAAATAAGCTGCTTTTAGCTCCTCTTCATTGGAAAGCTGTACTGTTTGCTTAACCGGTTTTACCCCTCCTACAATTACCCTGTCGTAATGAGAGTAGACAAGTTTTAAATGGTCGGCCTGCATCAATTCCTGAATCAGGAAATCTTTCCTGATTTCTTCGGTATTCATTTTTTTAACTTCTCTGGGGCTTGCCTGAAATCTTATTTCCATTATTTTTCGTTTATCGGATTATTTTATTTGCTTACCGGATAGTTGTTTCTGTGTTTACCTGATGGTATTGCGTAAAACTGTTCTTAAAAAACACCCACTATGCTATCTTCCCATCCATCCTCCGTCAACAGTTAGGATGGTGCCATTTACATAACTGGCTGCTTCGGAAGCCAGGAAAACAGCGGGACCTTTAAAATCATCGGGTTCTCCCCATCTGCCTGCAGGAATTCTCGATAATATCGAAGCGCTTCTGTCAGGATCATTCCTTAATGCTTCTGTATTATCCGTTGCAATATATCCCGGGGCTATTCCATTTACATTTACACCTTTTGATGCCCATTCATTTGCCAGTGCTTTGATCAGGCTGCTCAAAGCGCCCTTGCTTGCAGCATATCCGGGAACATTGATACCTCCCTGGAAGCTTAGCAAAGAGCAGGTGAAAATAATTTTACCCATTCCGCGTGCAACCATTTTTTTTCCGATTTCGCGGGCGATGATAAATGGTGCGTCCAGATTAATGGCCAATACCTTATCCCAGTATTCATCGGGATGTTCGGCAGCAGGCATGCGCATAATGGTTCCTGCATTATTGATCAGGATGTCGATAACAGGATTTTCTTCATTTACTTTACGCAGGAAATCTGTTACAGCCTGCCTTTCGGAAAGATCGGCCCGGTAGGCTTTGAATTTTCTGCCCAATGCCAGTACCTGCTTTTCAATATCACTGCCAGTAGGTTCCAATGAACCGGAAACGCCGATGATATCGGCTCCTGCTTCGGCCAACCCGATTGCCATTGCCTTGCCAATGCCCTTGTTGCAACCTGTAACCAATGCTGTTTTGCCGGATAAGGAAAATGATGTTTTTGACATAGGTTTTACGAATTCTTTCTTTGTACAATGTGGTGATGCAATATCCTGAATTATTTGCTTATTAAGCAGTAAGCCTGCTTATCGGGTATTGGTTTATTACGAAAACGTTTGCTTGCAGCAGCAATTATGCCGGCAGTTCGGCAGGCCAGCCAAAATAGTTGCGTGCATTATAATAACAAATGTCTTTGATTATTTTGCTTACCCATTCCATATCGTTGGGCAGTTCTCCGTTTTCTATTTCTTCACCAAAAAGGTTGCATAAAATTCTTCTGAAATATTCATGCCGGGGAAAAGATAAGAAAGACCTGGAATCGGTAAGCATCCCAACAAATTTGCTTAGTAATCCCATATTGGATAAGGCATTGATTTGTTTGGTCATGCCGTCTTTCTGGTCGAGGAACCACCATGCCGAGCCCCACTGAATTTTGCCGGCAACAGAACCATCGTTGTAATTTCCGATCATGGTAGCCATCAATTCATTATCGGCCGGATTGAGGTTATAAATGATGGTTCGGGCCAGTTTGTTATCGTTATCCAGTTTGGTTAGAAAGGATGCCAGGGGTTTTCCGTGAGAGAAATTGCCAATTGAATCCCATCCCGTATCCGGACCAAGCTGCTCCATCATCCGATGGTTGTTATTGCGCAATGCTCCCAGGTGAAACTGCTGTACCCAGCCTTTTTCCCAGTCCCATTCAGCAAAATGTATGAGCATGGCTGATTTGAATTTGCGCTGTTCCAAATCGTTCAGTTGCTTGCCGGAGTGAATTTTGGAAAAAATACTGTCAATTTCCGATCCGGTAAAGTCTTCTGCATAAATTTCTTCCAGCCCATGATCAGATACCCTGCATCCGTTTGCAGCAAAATAATCATGCCGGCTCTGCAGTGCATAGAGGAAATCGTCAAAGCTTGAAATAACAATACCTGATACCTGTTCCAGTTTTTTTACATAATCGTTAAATGTTGCCGCATCCGTTACATTCATTGCCTGGTCGGGCCTGAAAGCAGGCAGGATGGGTATTTCAAAGCCCTCGCTTTTTAATCTGCGATGGTATTCGAGTGAGTCTATGGGATCGTCGGTTGTACAAACCAGGGCCACATTCATTTTCCGCAAAAGGTTTCTCACCGAAAATTCTTTGGTCTGCAGCAATGAGTTACAGGTTTGAAATACCTGCTCCGCTGTTTGGGGGTTCAGGGTTTCATGAATGTTGAAATACCGCTGCAGTTCCAGGTGTGTCCAGTGGTAAAGCGGGTTTCTCAAAGTATAGGGAACTGTTTCGGCCCATGCAGAAAATTTTTCCGCATCTGTTTTATTGCCTGTGCAATATGCTTCATCAATCCCATTGGTGCGCATGGCTCTCCATTTATAATGATCGCCGGATAACCAGATTTCTGTAAGATTGTTAAACCGGTGGTCTTCCGCAATTAACCTGGGCGATAAGTGACAATGGTAGTCAATGATGGGCAGGGATTTGGCATAACCATGGTATAAATCCCGGGCCGTTTTATTCGTTAACAGGAAATCATCGTCAAGAAAGTTTTTCATATGATTCTTCGTTCAATTGTGTGTATATTTTCTTTCATCAAACCGACTATTTACCTTGAACCGGATGTATCTGCACAGGATCCCTTACAAACTAACCCCTCTTTTCCATGGTATAAAATCATCCTGGTTCAATAAAACAGCTTTGGGAACCAGTTCTCCACTGGCTGCCCTGATACAGTATTCCAGTATTTCTTCGCCCATTTCCTGGATCGTTTTTTCACCATCGATAATGGGGCCCGTATTGATATCAATGATGTCTTTCATCCTATTAGCCAGCACCGTATTGGTAGCCACTTTAATGGTAGGGCAAACCGGGTTGCCGGTTGGGGTACCTAATCCGGTGGTGAACAGGATTAAGGTAGCTCCGCTGGCGGCTTTCCCCGTTGTTGCTTCCACATCATTACCCGGCGTACAAACCAGGCTGAGTCCGGCTTTGGTAGCTTTTTCTGTATAATCCAGCACATCTACAACAGGTGATTCTCCTCCTTTTTTTGCAGCACCATTGCTTTTGATGGCATCGGTAATCAACCCGTCTTTGATATTTCCGGGAGAGGGGTTCATATCAAATCCTGATCCGGCTTTTGTAGCGGCATCGCTGTACGACTGCATGAGCCGTATGAATTTTCTGGCGGCATTTTCATCGGGTGTTCTGTCGATCAGCTGCTGTTCTGCCCCGCACAGTTCAGGGAATTCTGCCAATAAAATTTTTCCGCCCAGTGCAACTACCAGATCAGCACAATGGCCTACCGCCGGATTGGCCGAAATACCGCTGAAACCATCGCTGCCACCGCATTTCACGCCAATACATAATTTATCCAGTGCTGCAGGTTTTCTTTCGAGGCGATTGATTTCAATCAATCCTTTAAAGGTTTCCCTGATTGCTTCCGTAATCAGCTGCTCTTCGCTTTTGGACTGCTGCTGTTCAAAAACAATCAGGGGCTTATCGAATGCCGGGTTTCGCTTTTTAATATCATCCAGCAATTGCTGTGTTTGCATGTTTTGGCAACCAAGGCTTAAAATCGTAATACCGGCCACATTGGGATGGTCGGCATAAGCCGCAAGCAGTTTGCTTAAGATGGCAGCATCCTGGCGTGTACCGCCACAACCACCCTGGTGATTGAGGAATTTGATCCCATCTACATTTTTAAATACCCGGTTTGCCGGAACGGTGGATTCCTGTATATCGAGGCTGGCAGCGGAAATATCTTTCCCGTTCTTATACAATTCAACCAGTAACTGTGTTTTCTGCTTGTACTTATCTGTTACAGCATAGCCCAGTTGTTCATACAATGCTTCACGAATTACATCGAGGTTGCGGTTTTCGCAGAATACCGTTGGAATAAATAACCAGTAATTGGCTGTACCAACCGCACCATCGGCACGGTGGTATCCATTAAATGTTCTACCCGAAAATTTTGACACATCCGGAATATGCCATTTGCCGGAACCCGGTCTGAATGCGTATTGTTCAGCCGCATGCCTGGTATTTTCTGTACTCATTCTACTGCCTTTCTGTACCTCTTTTTGTGCTTTACCCACCAATACGCCATACATGATGATCTCGGCACCGGCAGGTAAATCAGCGATGAAAAATTTATGTTTTGCCGGAATCTCTTCTACCAGTTGATAATCGATTCCTTTATAAGAAACAGTTTCATTCGCGGCAAGATTGTCCAGAGCAACTATTACATTGTCTTTTGGATGAATCATCAATACTTTTTGCTTCATACTCATGCTACAGTTTTTTTTGCTAAGATAGAACGAATCGCTTCTAAGGGACTGTCCTCTTCCAGTACCTGTAGAAATTCATTAACCGATGCTTCAAGGCCGGGAAAAACAGACAGGTCGGCACCAAAAATGCGGCTATCCTGTAAACAATTGGCTATTTCCCCTCCCAGCCATTTTTCTGCCAGTAATCCGGCTTTGTCGTCCTGAATGGGGTAATGAATTTCCCTGTATTTTCCTCCGTGTTTATTAGCGGAATTCTTATCCGGCTGCATGAACCTGATAAATGCTGCTATTCCCAAAGCCATATTAAGCGGAACACCACTGAATATTTGAAAATGTTTTTGCAGCAGGGGAACCGTTCTCATTTGGATCTTGGAAGTGTACTGAGCAGTTATTGCGAGCCATTGGTGTTCTATATAAGGATTTTTGAACCGATCGATTACCTGGGCTGCAAACTGCATGGCTTCTGATTTTGTAATTGTATTACCGGTTACCAAGGGTACTATTTCACCAATCATCAATTGCTGTAAGTATCCCTCAAAAAGCCGGTCACGCATGGCTTCCTTCACTGTTTTAAATCCGGCCAGAACAGCTAACCCACTGGAAAAAGTATGGGTGGCATTGAGTAACCTGAGTTTTATCTCCCTGTATTTTTCGATATTACCGGTAAGAATTACCGACTCATCCACCTTCGCAAAAGAGAGGATTTTTTTGGTAGAGGGTTTATCGGTTTCAATTGCCCATAAACGATAGGGTTCCGACATAATCATTAATGCATCTTCATAACCCAGTTCTTTTTCTACGGCTTTTTGTTCTTCGGAAGATAGTTTTCCGGGTACAATACAATCTACCAGTGAATTACAAAAATCATTGGCCTCATTAAGCCAGTCGATAAATAATTCGGGGCTTCCTTTTATGCGCGCAAGCTGCAAAATAATCTCCTTCAATCTACTGCCATTGTTTACGATCAGTTCCGTTGGAATGATAACCAATCCCTTATCAGTAGCCCCATTAAAATGCAGGTATCTTTTCCACAGAATCTGCAATAAGCGTCCGGGAAATGAAAGCGGGATATCGGCAGTTGCATCTGATTCCAGCAAACTGATGCCTACTTCGGTTGTATTTGAAATTACCACCTGTAATGCCGGAGACACACTACAGTTAAGGATTTCGGCCCATTGGTCATTGGCTGACAATACCCTGCTGATGGATGCATTCAGGATTTTTTTATTTACATCAATGCCATTTACAATCCCTTTTTCAAGAATAGTATACATGCCATCCTGTTCATGAAATGCATCCGTAGCGCCCTGGGCTGTTGATTTTACCACTACAATTCTGCCATTGAATATTTGCTGCCGGTTTGCTTTGTTAATAAAATAATCCGGCAAGCCCCGCAACAAAACGCCTGTACCAAACTGCAATACTTTTTCAGGCAGTTCAAAATTTGAACCGGCAGGAAAATCTTCTCTGCTGTTTGTAACCAGGGGCAATATTTTTTTGGATAACTTCATGAAGCAATCAGGATTTAATCAGGTTCTTTTTTGCCCATTCGGGATATTCTTTTTCCAGTAAGTTTTTAGGCCATGTTCCATACCATGCATAGCCATTGCGTCTTTCCGATTCAATTTCCTTAACATCGTATTTCTTAATGCTGTCTCTTCCGCTGAAAATAGGTTTGTTGCTGCCAATTTCATAAAACCTTGCCCAGATGCTGTTGTTGGGACTGGATTGGAGCACCCTGTCTTTTTTTCCATCGGCATTGGTGATATCCCCAAAGGAATAGCCGGTGATTTTTACCATGCCAAGCCATTCAACTGCTGCCATTACCGATTCTTTGATTTGTGGGGATGGATTGGGCAATCGCATAAGAAAACGAATTATCCCAACAGATTCGCTCCCACTCAGGGAAGCAAGTTCAAATTTCCGGGCCATTTCGGGTTCAAATGTTTTAGGGTTGTATTGTGCACACCAGGCTGTTAATTGATTGCCTGTTTTAATCTGTGTTTTTAAAATACAGGCAACACCTCTTTGTATGGCATTGGCAGAAAGGGATACCAGGTATTTACCTACCAGCTCAAATCCTTTTTTCCCTTCCACGATATCCTGTAAAATATCCATCACATTAATCATGGCATCATCGTTAAAAGTAATCTGCCCCCTGTACAAGGATGAGTCGGGATAATACTGGGGCCAGCCGCCATTATTTCTTTGCGCCAACAGGCAATAATAAATACCCTTCTCTGCTGCTGCCAGGTATTTTTCGTTACCGGTTTTCTTATAGGCATTCACCAGATACCTGATTTCTTTTGATGTGGCATTGTTGTCGATCGTTGCATCATTATGCAGGGAATCGTTCCGGATATTTTTTTTATCTGTCTCTGTTAGCCGAGCCTTGTAATCTACTTTTATTTCATTCACCGCTTTGGGCCATCCCCCTATTGCACGCTGGTACAGCAGCATATTTTCCGCGATGGTATCAATGTGGGTGTTATCCGTTGTTACCATGCCCGGGTTTGCGTTTGCAGTAGAAAGGGTTGCAGGAATGCTTATGGGTTCGGCAGAAGGGTTCCACTTGCCCTGGAAAGTCCATGCAGGATTGATTTCCCCGGCCAAAGGTTTACCCGGCGCAGCAGAAAGATTGTCTGCAAACCAGGCATAATCACCGGATACCCGATGGCAATTGGCAAAATATACCCGATGGCCCCATTGGATGATGTTTTGCGGACTGGAGGGGTTCAGGTAAATGGGTGTATCGGCCATATTTGCCGGGAAAGAGCAATTAAGCAGGTAGAACTGTGCATCCCGATGGTAGCGTCCAAGTTTGAACCCATCGTCGCCCCTGAACACACAATCTTTTAATACTGTTTTCGAATCTTTTATCCTGGAGCCGTCGTGCCAGATCGCTGCTGTTTTGCCATGTGCGACAAACACACAGTTTTCTGCATAAGCCCATCCTCTTGGACAATAAAAATCAACCCCTCCTTCCATTAAACAGTTCTTAAAATAAAACATACCTTCTTCTGTATTCCAGGGGCTAACCGTATCTCCGCCAAAAGCCCTTAAGATGCAGTTTCGCACAATTAACCTTGTTGTACCAAAGCTTCTCAGGGCCATCTGATGGCCATCTCTTTTCACTGTTTTAAAATGATTCAGGCTATCTCCGGGACAGTCGATATGAATGCCCTCTTTGTCGTTAATATGATCAAAACCAAAATCATTGGAAATAGACAGGTTTTCAAGTACAAGGTCATTCCCTTTCAGGTTAATGGTAGCAACACCCCAGTCATCCGGATGTTCACATCTCCAGATATCGCGTGCCAGGGAGATAAGAATTCTGGTTTTCTCTTTGTCTTCCCCAACCAATGAGACGAAGCTCTTTTCGATAAAAATTTTTTCCCTGTAGATCCCGTTTTTAATAAAGATTATCCTGGGCGACAGGGCTTTTTCGGGCAGGCTATTGATGGCATCCTGGATGCTTTTAAAATCTCCACCACCGTTGATATCTACTACGATTATTTTATCTGCGGCTCCGGCATCCGATGGCATTGCAATACCGATACTGCCGGAAAAGAGTATGCAAAAAAGAAGTGGTTTAATATAACGGGGTATTATTTTCACTTCTGTTATTTGGCTGATTTTATCGGGATCTGTTTTATCAGCCATTTAACCCATTCATTGGCTGCAGTAAAATTTTCATATTCCAAAGGAAGTTTTCTTCCGTCCAGGTATTCATTGTATATCCAGGGATCGCCGGTTGCAAAAACAGTTCCTTTGCCAATTTTAGCCACTGCAAAAATGACCAGGTCATCTTTTTTCAAAGCTGCTTTTGCATTTTCTGAAAGCGTGAGGGAGCAAATTTCTTTCTGGTATATTTTTTTTACACCCGGAAGAACTGGGTTTCCCGGCGGCACATCAATTTTACCGGTTGCATAGTCATTTCCAAGCACCCGATTATAGCTGTCTTCATTGAAATGAATCCCAAATCTTTCGCCCAGCAGGTTAAAATGTTCAAATTCTGCATTGCCCTTGTCGTTATGCATCAGCACCAGCACACCGCCTGCTTTAACCCATGCTTCAACTTCATTAACAGCTTCCCGCGTCATATAGTTGGGTGTTGGGTTGTCTGCGGTATTGTCTGCATCTACAATTAAATAAATATCGGCCTGCTTCAGGTTTTCTTTTGTGGGAGATACTGAAAGCGTAGCTGTTTTTAAGCCATGTGTTTTGGCTATATTTCCAAGCAGGGAAAAACCGTTGTTATACATTTCATGCCATTTATAATGGTAAGGCAAGAGTTTACCGGTAATATCTTTTTTCTTTTCGGCATTAAAATAGTCGTCGAGCAATATGGTTTTGCCTTTTCCGGGGGCGGGAGTTTTGCTTAGTTCCATCTCATTGGCAGCCTGTAAAAAAGCACCTACACCTTTCGGGTCGTTCACAATCACTTTTTCACTCATATAGTATTCGTAACTGCCATCTCTGTAAGGGTTTCCGCCAAGTCCGCTTACAGTGACCGTTCCATGCAGATTGGTCTGTCCCTTTGTATCAGTTTGAATAAAGGTTTTCACAATTCCCTCATACCCTTTGCTGGCAATACTTAAATTGGTTTCAGGCAAATAGCCCAGTCGAACGGCTTTGGCAATTGCACACACGAACATAGAGCTGGCAGATGCTTCAAAATAGTTTCCTTTGGCATCGGGGAGGTTGATGATGTCGTACCAAAGACCAGTTTTAGTATCCTGTACTTTTTTAACCGCTTCGGTAAACCTTTTTAAAATAGCTATCAGGGAATCTTTCTTTTTATTTTCAGCGGGAAAATTTTCCAGTACATCTACCAATGCCATGCCATACCAGGCCATTGCCCTGGCCCAGAAATGGGGCGAGAGGCCGGTAGCAGGGTTGGCCCATTTTTGCTGCCTGCTTTCATCCCATCCATGGTAGAGCAATCCGGTTTTTGTATCCCGGGCATTTTTTTCCATCCAGATAAACTGGCTGGCAATATCATTGAATGATTCAGGTTCGTGAAAACTGGCCGACCATTCTGTATAAAAAGGTTCGGCCATATAAAGGCCATCCAGCCACATCTGGTAGGGATAGATTTTTTTATGCCAGAATCCGCCCTGGTTGGTTCTTGGCTGTGTTTTAAGTTGTTCTCTTAATATGGCAGCTCCTTTATAATATTTTTCTTTTCCGGTAACATTGTATAGCGTGAGTAAAATTCTACCACATAGAACATTGTCCAGGTTATAGTCAGCCGTTTTATAAGTCCTGATATCTCCCTGTTCGTTCACAAAAAAATCCATGCATTTTTGCATGTAATTAAAATATTTCGGGTCCCCGGTTCTCAACCACAGCCCTTCAATTCCTTTTAAAATAACGCCCTGGTCATAGGTCCATTTAGCGGGCCTTGAAGGGTCTGTAAACAGGGAATCCTTCCAAACAGTCATTACTGTTGCAGCCATTTTTTCTGCGAGCGACTGTGCCTGCAGGGGCTTAGTGCCAATCAGGAGCAGGGAAAAAGCAACCAGGATTCTTTTCTTTAAGAAAGTCATAGGAATTATTTAAAGTCGATGGATGATGCACCGGCGCCAAAGTTGAAACTGGTTTTGGTGGCATATTTTGCAAAAGCAGGTTGTTTGACACTGATGTTTTTACTTTTTTCACCGTTCACGCTAAATAAAACCGATGCCGGATTGTCGGAAGCTATTTTATCAAACTCAATACCCTGGCTATTTTGCAGGTAAATCAAGGGGTCCGATTCAGCCGTTATCAGTCGAACATTTTTAAATTGAATATTACTTGCTTCGGTGCATTCAATTCCTTTTCTTGTTTGCAGAACCAGGTTGGTTAAACGGATATTGCTGATATTCATTTCAGGAATACCCCGTATGAATACACCCTTTTCTGCACCATTGCAGGCAATATCATTAAAATAAAAATCTCTGAAAACAGGTGTGCCTTCATTTACGGGCAATAATTCTATTTTAGGCATTTCTCTTTTTTCACCGGCCAGTGGTACCGGGTCTTTTGCCATATAATACATGTCGAACAGAACAGCTTCACCAACAATATCTTTCATCACAATATTGGCAGCGTATATTTTCTCTACAATACCGCCCCTGCCCCTGGTAGTTTTGAAGCGAAGTCCGATATCGGTTCCAATAAAAGTACAGTTAGACACAAAAAGGTTTCTGGCACCTCCGCTCATTTCGCTTCCTACTACAAATCCCCCGTGAGCATGGTAAACCGTACAGTTTTGAACAACCACATTTTCGGTAGGCATGCCTCTTTTTCTACCTTCCTCATCGCGGCCCGATTTGATGCAGATACCATCATCACCCACATCGAAGGAGCATCCATCCATCCATACATTTTTACAGGATTCCAGGTCAATACCATCGGTATTTTGTCCGTACCATGGATTCTTAACCGTAAGGTTTTTCAAAGTGATCTGGTCACACATATTGAAATGCAGTGTCCAGGCGGGTGAGTTTTCAACGGTGATTCCCTGCAGGAAAATATTTTTACAATTGGTAAATCTGACCATATTCGGCCGCAGGTAATCCCTGATTTCTTCCAGGTCTTTCAGTTGCCTTCCGCTTGCGAGCTTGCCAATATCATTTTTCAATGATCCCTTCAATGCTGTTTCCGAGGGGTACCAGCCGGATTTGTCTTCCGATAATACGCCGCCGGATGCAAGCAGTCTTTTCCATTCAGACTCAGTTACCTTGGCTTTTTTCAGGGGCCTCCATGCATCGCCGGAACCATTAAAAATGCCTGTTCCGGTAACAGCTATATTTTCCGCATTGGTAGCTGACAGGGGCGATTGGCAGCGGCCAGCGTCAACTCCCTCAAAAGAAGTGGCTACCAGGGGATAGGCTTTTCTGTCGGAACTAAAAGCGATCAGAGCATTTCTTTCGGTGTGCAATTCCACATTGCTCTGTAAAACAATGGGGCCGGTAAGCCAGAACCCTGCAGGAACCAACACTACGCCTCCCCCACTTTTATTGCATTCGCTGATAGCCGTATTGATGGCGATTGTATTGATGGTAGTTCCATCATTCTTAGCACCGTAGTGAACGATATTGAAAGTGTCTTTTTTAAAATGGGGCTGGTATACTTTGGGTAATTCAAAAGCCAGTTTTTCGGGATGAGCCGATGGCTTCAGGTAAGCCGCCAATGGAAGGTTTTTTTCTTTGATTGCTGCGCAAACCAGAGAAGCCATTTCTGAAGCCCCGTATTCAGAAAAATGGGTATCATCTTTTTTTCCTTCCGGTGCTGCCTTAAAATGTTTGGGATCTATCCAGAGAAACAATTTTTTAGACCCTTCCACACCCTGTGATTTTATCAGTGTCTCGCTCGATTTATGCAGGTCAATCAGGGGCACATTCATTTCTTTGGCTACGGCCCTTACCACATCAGGATATTCCCCATGCTGATCAACAAAGTTTCCGGCAGCATCAAATTTCCGGCGCATCACGGGTGTTAACAATACCGGCCTGGCCCCTTTGGACCTTGTGTCATTCACAAATTTTTGCAGGTTTTCCCTGTACAAAGTCTGCGGTGCCGCATACCTGTTGCTGTCTTCTATTTTTTGGTCGTTATGTCCGAACTGTATGAATACATAATCGTCTTTTTGCAGATATTTCATTACGGTATCCCACCTGCCTTCTTTGATAAAGCTTTTGGTACTGCGTCCATTGACTGCATGATTTTTGATACTCAGTTCATTGGTAAAATAAAGCGGAAATAGCTGCCCCCAGCCTCTTTCGGGATTATCGGAGAGGGGTTTATCGGCCATGGTTGAGTCGCCGATCATAAAAACACGGATTTTTTGTTCCGGCAGGCCAAAACCCATCATAATCAATAAAGCCAGCAGGTAGGTTATTTTTTTCATGTACATTATTTTATGCGTCAGCTGAGACGAATATCATCAATAAAAAAAGCCATGCAAATGCATAGCCTGCTCAATCATTGCTTTTTTGACAAAGCAAATTCCGGAATTTTGTTATCATAAAATAAGCGGAAAGAAACCAGTGAACCAATATTCTTCCGGGATTATTCTTTCAACAATATAGCAAGCATTACGAAATGGCCTAAAATTGTTAACAATCAAGGATTTCCGCCCAACAAGTCTACTCAGTTAATGGATAAGCCAAAAGAGAAAATCTGTATTTATTTACGCAATCGTTCCCGGTAACGATACCACTAATAAACTGCCGGATTGCCTGCTAAACAAGGAAGAAATTGGTTATTATTGTTACGTGATGCTATGCCTTATTTGAGTTGAAAACTGCGTTTGCAGGTATTGCTTTTTTCACAGCAGAAAAGGATTTTTTTTGAGGGTTGGCCGAATTGCAGTGCATGGCTTCAGGACAGAACAGGATGGCAAAATTTGTATATTTTTTATATTTATTGCTTTCGTAAACAGAACCAAAAGCCTTGAACCAGATTGCTGCCATAAGAGTTGAGCCAAGTATTGTTTATATACTTCTCACAAAGATGCACAGGATTTCCTGTGGCATCCTGAATGCCGTTTCCCATAAAGGTCTCTTCCTGGTTAATCCCCCGTTTTCGTGCTGCCCCATAAAAGCGCCAGTTGCTGTTTCACTGAACCAACCCCATCGTTTATTTATTTTTCATCATAAGACTAATCCTACTCTTTACACACTTAACCTTCATTGATATATGCTAAAACCAGTTTAAAAATTACGTATCCGATTTTAAAAATTTTATTCGATTATTTATTCCAAAATTAATTTGCCAAATGAGAACAAATTATTCCTTAATCAAGCGTTTGTTTTTTACATGCGCCTTTTTACTCACCATTTCTCAGCAACAGCTTTTTGCTCAGAATGCAAATTCCTTTTCGGTTTCAGGAACTGTTACAAATGAAAAAGGAGAACTTTTACAAGGCGTAAGTGTTGAAGTGCTGAACTCAAAAGCCAGGACCATCACCGACAAATCAGGAAAGTTCAGCATTGCTGTTCAGAACAAAAATGCAGAGCTGGTGTTTACACATACCGGATTTGTAGACAAAAGCCTTTCTGTTACCGGCGCAGCTTCCAACCTTAGTGTAGTGCTTGCTTTAGACAATAAAGCACTGGAAGATGTGGTGGTAATCGGTTATGCGACCGTTAAAAAGAAAGATGTAACCGGAGCGGTTTCGGGTATTAACCAGCAGGACATCAAATCACGTCCCGTAACCAATGCCTTGCAGGCAATGCAGGGTAAAGTAGCGGGAGTGGACATCAGTTCCAATGAACGTCCCGGACAGGTAGGTAGTATTACCATACGCGGTGTTCGTTCTTTAACGGCATCTAACTCTCCCTTATTTGTTGTTGATGGTATCCCACTGATGACCGGCGGAATAGATAATTTCAACCCCAATGATATTGAGTCAATCGATGTGTTGAAAGACGCTTCTGCCACTGCCATCTATGGTTCAAGAGGTGCAAACGGCGTTGTAATTGTAACTACCAAGCAGGGAAAAACAGGTAAAGTAACCCTGAATCTAAACAGTGCAGTTACTTTAGAAAACATCGTTAACAATAATAAAATGTTTAATGCGGCTGATTTTATTACTTTCCGTCGCTGGGCATATTATTATGCCGGCTTAAATAATGCAACCGGTATTAGTACCTACCCCAGAGGCGATCAGCCTACACTGGCTACCGACAGAACCTTTTTTAGTGCAACTGCTGATCCATATGCCTGGAATAATATAGCAAAAGGCTGGACTTCAGGATCATGGGACCAGTCTCAGGTTGCAACCACTGATTGGTTTGGTATCGTTTCCCAGCAGTCAACCACGGCTGATAATACCATCAGCGTTAGTGGCGGTACCGATAAAATCAAAGCGTATGGTTCTTTTGGTTACCTGAATAATACCGGAACCATTAAGGGACAGTCTTTCAAAAGATATTCCGGAAAAGCCGCCGTTGATATTGAAGCAACCAAATGGCTTTCTTTTGGTACCAATATTAATCTTACCTATAATGTACAGGAATTTGGTCAGTCTCAGGTTAGCGTAGCTACTATTGGCAGCCCCGCTACCGGTTTATATGAATCAGCCAGATCAATCTTCCCTTATGCCGTACCCTTTGACGATGCAGGTGCAAGAATTCTGTTTCCGGGAGGCGATAATGCCGTTAAAAGTGTGGTAGACGAATGGAATTATAACAGAGACCAGCGGGTAACACTGCGGGCGATGGGTAGCATGTATACCCAGGTTAACTTTGGTGCCATTTCTCCGGTATTGAAAGGACTGAAATATCGGATGAATTTTGGGCCGGATTTTTCTTCTTACCGTGACGGCGTATATATTGATGCAAATTCAGTATCCAATGGAGGTAGTACCAATTTCGCTTCTCTTGCCAACAATAAAACATTTTCGTACACATTAGACAATTTGCTTTATTACGACAGAAACATTGGCAGACATACCTTTGGTTTAACCTTATTACAAAGCCAGACCGAGTATACCCAGGAAACAAGTTCTATCACAGGTAATGGCATTCCATTGAGTTCACAATTGTGGAATGCGTTAACAAGCGGAACAGTTACCGGTACTTTAAGCTCAAGTTCCAATATTATTCAGCAACAGCTGTTTTCCTATATGGCCAGGCTTAATTATAGCTTTAGGGATAAATATCTGTTAACTGTTTCTGCCCGTCGTGATGGTTCTTCTGTACTTGCAGAAGGGCATAAATATTCCTGGTTCCCTTCAGCTGCAATAGCCTGGAGAATTAATAAAGAAGGTTTCATGAAAGCCAGCTGGGTGAATGATTTAAAGCTAAGAATCGGCGCCGGTGTTACCGGAAACTCAGCCATTGCGCCTTATGCAACCCAGGGACCAATTATATCGCTTTTCTACCCTTTTGTAGCCAGCAATGCAGCGGGTTCTTTTCCTAATTCGGTTTTGGCCAATCAGGAACTTGGATGGGAGAAAACCACACAATACAATCTTGGGGTAGACTTTTCTATTTTTAACAGAAGAATTTCCGGTAGCATTGACGTGTATACTTCCAACACCAATGATCTGTTAATGCAAAGAACCATCCCTTCTGTAACCGGCTTTACCACCACTTTTGCCAATGTTGGTAAAACCTCTAACAATGGAGTTGATATTAATTTGAATACAGTTAATATCAAGAACAAAGATTTGATGTGGACAACTACTTTAAACGCAGCCTGGCAGAAAGAAAAGATAGTGGCACTGGCTAATGGAACACAGGATGATATCAACAATAACTGGTTCATCGGTCAGCCAATTGGTGTAATCTATGGCTATAAAGCATTGGGATTGTGGCAAAAAAAGGATGCAGGAGAATTTAATGCCTTTAATGCAAATGGCAATTCATTTTCTGCCGGTAGTGTAAGAGTAGCTGATCTTAATGGCGATACCAAAATTGATCCAAACAATGACCGCCAGATTATTGGTAATACAAGACCCCGCTGGGTTGTGGGTATGACAAATACCGTTACCTACAAAGGCTGGGACTTTACCGTTTTCCTTTATGGCCGATTAAACTATATGTTTAATACCGGTGGTGAAGGACAGGCAGCCCGCAGTGTTTCAAGAGAGATTAATTACTATAATGAAAATAACCCTAACGCAGAATTTCAGAAGCCTATCTTTAATGCAGGAGGTGCAACAGGGGATGCCTATTTCACTGCCCTGGGTTATTACAAAGCCGACTTTATTAAAGTCAGAAACATCTCTGTTGGATATACATTCAATAATAAAAATTTAGGGAAATCAGGTATTTCTAATTTGAAAATCTATGCACAAGTGGCAAATCCCGGCATGTTATTCTCTAAAATCAAACATCTGGATATGGATGTAGTTGGTTCAACCTGGAACAGGGGTGTAACATTAGGGTTTAATGCATCATTTTAAAAAAAATAAAACTTGATTTATATGAATAAAAATAATTTCTTACAGACGCTAATGGTGGTTTCGGCGGTCTTTTTTGCATCTTCCTGCAAAAAGGATTTTCTTACCGAAACACTTACCACTGCCAGAAGTACTGAATTCTACAAAACAGATGCCGGTATACAACAATTGGCTGTTGGTACTTACTATCAGGTTTTTAATGTTCCTTTAAATGGAGAATGGAACTACTGTGCCACCAATTACGGTACCGACGAATTCCATATTGGCGGTGACCCCTCCAATGCTCCCTGGAATAATTATGATGCGACTTTCAATTCAATTGTAGTTGCTTCCAATGGTAATACCGCTGCTTCTAATTTTCAATGGGATGCTTTATACACAGGCATCGGAGATGCGAATCTCTTAATTCAAAATTGCATAAGCAGTACTTCTACATCACCGGCAGTTAAGAGCACAGCTTTGGGTGAAGGATATTTCCTGCGTGCTTACAATTATTTAAGGTTGGTTAGCCAGTATGGTGGTGTGCCTTTACAATTAACACCCATATCAACTGTTCAGCTGGAATTTACCAGGGCAACGCCTAAAGACGTTTATGCCCAAATCATATCGGATTTAACCAATGCGATTGCTTTGCTGCCAACCAGCGGTGCTCCATCGCGTATCACAAAAGATGCCGCTTCTCATTATCTGGCAAAAGCTTATTTGTCAAGAGCCAGCGAGATTAACAATTCATGGAATTCGTCTTTTGTAGCTGCAGACCTAGCAGCTATCGGGCCACTTTGTGATAAGATAATTGCCGCCCACCCATTGGCTGCCAATTTTGGCGCTTTATGGAATTTTACCGGTATTAATTCGGCAAATGAAAATTTACCTGAATTGCTGCTTTCTGCCCAGTACACCAATGATGTAAATACAAACCAGGGTACCGGTAGCACACAGCATTTGTATTTTGTTTCAAGATATGATATACAGGACCAGATGGCCCGTGATATCACCGGCGACAGGCCATTCAGCAGATTGGCCACATCCTATTACATGTACCGCGTTTTTGACATGGTGAATGATTCAAGGTTTTGGAAATCTTTCAGAACAAAGAGCGCTTTAAATGGAGCAGCACCGGTTTCTCCAAATATTCAGGGAGATGTTGGAATAATGTTTGTAATCAACCAACCCGGCGACACAAGATTCCCGCTGTCTAAAATCAGCAAAGGTACTTCCGGAACCAACCTTATCAAGGATAATGTTACAGGAAGAAATATTCCCACAGTATATGTGGCATACCCCAACGGCAGAACTACGGATGGTGCATTAAATACAGATTTAACAACTGCCGGTCAGAGTTTCCCTTCTTGCAGCAAACACATGGATGGATCAAGAAATTCTTTGAATGATGTTGTTGGTCACAGAGATTTTATCCTCGCACGCTCTGCCGAAACTTATTTAATAGCCGCAGAAGCAAAGATCAGACTGGCACAGGCTGGTCAGGGTAGTTATGCTGATGCATTGCCTTATATTAATGCAGTTAGGGCCCGTGCGCAATATGCGAGTGGCGAAAACAGGGCTTCTTATTATGATGGGGGTAATACATTACAGTCGGTTTCATTGCAAACACCGGGGGTGGGTATCTCTTTCTATCCCGGGAATTCCTATTATGAATCAAACAATATTCCTCCAACTACTGCAGCTTCTTCCAGTTTGGCAATTAGCTCCATCAGTTCTTTACCTGCACAGGACGAAAACATCATTGCTACCCTGGGCATATCCGGTACTTACGACAGGATGTTATGCCTTATTCTTAATGAGCGTTCCCGTGAATTATGCGGAGAATTTAAACGCTGGGAAGATTTATCCAGAACACAAACGCTGGTTAAAAGAGTGCAGGTGTACAATCCCGAAGGAGGAGCTAATGTAAAAGCCGGGCATACTTTGCGTCCGATACCACAAACCTTCTTGGATGGTATACAGGCAGGTGGTCAGAATTTAACCTCTTCGCAAAAACAGTCCATGCAAAACCCGGGTTATTAATGGTTTTGACAAAATAAAAACAGCGGCCGTTTAGCTGCGAACATTTACGGACCCTACAACAGCTGTTGTAGGGTCTTTTTTTTGTCTGTCTTTATTTGATTGCTTGCACATCTCCCACTTACCCGGGCCTGAATAAGTTCCCAGCTTTATCGGTATTCATAGTATTTTATCGGCCAGGATGGCATATCTGTTAATCCTTTCCCCATTTTTGTCGGCTTTAAGGCTGCTTATACCGTCTCTTGGGAAAAAGTTGGGATAAATGCAGTATTTTGGAACCATTCTAGGTCTTATTTACAGGGATATGAAATTTGAAGCAGTTACCATAAAAGATATCGCCCGCGCATTGGGCCTGTCTACCTCAACGGTTTCAAGGGCTTTGCGGGATAGTTATGAGATCAGCCCTGAAACCAAAAAACTGGTATTGGAATACTCTGAAAAAATCCATTACCGGCCCAATCCCATTGCCCTCAGCCTGAAAGAAAAACGCAGCCGCTCCATCGGAATTATTGTTTGTGAGATAGCCAACAGTTTTTTTTCCCAGATCATCAACGGCATCGAATCAATCGCCTACGACAGAGGTTATCATGTGATTATTGCACAAAGCCATGAGTCCTATGACAGAGAAGTGATCAATGTACAGTACCTCGCTTCAAGGTCGATTGATGGGTTACTGGTCTCCGTTTCATCGGAAACACAGAATTTAAGCCATTTGAAAGACCTGCATGACCGTGGTTTTCCCATTGTTTTTTTTGACAGGGTTGCCAATGAAATGGAAACACATAAAGTGATTGTAAACAATTTCCAGGGTGCTTATGATGCTACCAGCCACCTGATTAAACGCGGTTACAAAAATATAGCCGCATTGGCCGGTTCAGAATTTCTTTCCATCACCAATGAGCGCATTGCCGGATATAAACAAGCATTGGCTGATCACCAGTTACCATTCAATGCCGAGCTGGTAAAATACTGTCTTCACGGGGGAATGCTGTATGATGAAGTTGAAAATGCCCTAAGTGAGTTGCTGAAAAATAAGCAGCGGCCCGATGCCATTATCGCAGCTGCAGATAAATTAACCACCAACTGTTTGCGCTACCTCAAACTTTGCAAACTAAAAGTACCCGATGATATCGCATTGGTAGGATTTTCCAATCTTGATTTAACCGATCTTTTATCCCCTTCCTTGTCGGTAGTTCGGCAGCCCGCTTTCGAAATAGGCGAACTGTCTACCGAATTACTCATCAATCAAATTGAAAGCAAACGTCCGATTGAAGCATTTGAGCGAAAAATATTACCTTCTCAATTGATTATCAGGGAATCTACGGATATGAAAAAATAACTATGTTTATGCCTCGGAAACATGGTTTCCGGGCTTGGGTTTTAGCCGCAGCTGCGCAGATTACTATTTTATGTCAGCTTTACTGCCTGTCTTGCCAACATTCTCCATTGGCCTTTTTCTTTTTCCCACACGTAGAGTACTTTCAGTTTTATGGTTGCGGGTTTACCGCCATCATTGGTGGTTCCATGAATTGTATGCCTTACAATGGCGGTATTTTTATTGATGGAAATGGTTTGTTCAGAAATTTCAAGGGTAACAAAATCAGATTTTCCGCTGGCAATGTTTTCAACAAATTCGGCTTTACCTTCTACCTTGCCACCTGAATGACCATAACTCAAACTGTCAGAAGCAATGCTTTCCAGCGAAGCCCTGTCGCCATCAATCATGGCTTGTCTTAATTTTTCCACGGCAATCGTAACTGCCACTACTTCCTTCGACTGCGCAATGGTAGAGATAGAGATCATTGTTACACAGGCAAACAAATACAGGTATTTCATAGCGTTTTTTTTATGGTTTACTAAAATACACGATCTATTTTAATGCGCATATTTTATTAATACACAGGTGTAACCCTGAACCAGTCGAAATCAGCATATCCTGAATCATTGGTTTGGGAATTGCGGATACAGAACAATCCCACCCTGGCTCCTATCCACCGGCCCATTTCTGCCTGAAAAACTTCTTCGATATCGGTGAAAGTTTCCCCGTTGGTACTGTAACCAAAAATGCATTTCCCCCCGGGCTGAACTTTTACACGAAAAAAAACCGTGTTTTTGTCTACACGCTGAATAATTTTTTCTGTCTCGGTCTTTCCTTTTACGGCGTCTTTACAAACGGTATATACCAGGCTTGTTCCGTCCTTGTTCGATTTCAGGGAAAG
This sequence comes from Bacteroidota bacterium, assembly GCA_039795695.1. Classification (GTDB taxonomy): domain Bacteria; phylum Bacteroidota; class Bacteroidia; order Chitinophagales; family Chitinophagaceae; genus Sediminibacterium. Next base: position 5,371 of record JBDKLG010000061.1, on the reverse strand, counting down.
GCCGGCATAACTAAAACCCATGATTACCAAACCTGCTTTTTCATTATCCAGTTTGGCATTGGGGCTGAAATTCATTTTAGTTGTTACCATGAATGATTCGGCGGGAAATTTCTGGAGCAGTACATTGGGTGTTTCCCACAGGTTTCTGGCTGTATCCGGTATTTTTTCCGAGAACAGGCGCAGGGATCCTTTTTCAGTATTCATGAAAACCCAGGTTCCAAGCGGGTTTGCGGCCCATTGCCATTGTTTGCCCAATTCATTCGTATTAAATTCATCCGAATCGGCCGGTGTTTGAATGGGCCATGTTTTGCCCACAGCCGGCTTTTGAAAAACAAGTACCGGCTCTCCTTTTTCTCCATTTTTTTCTTTGTCTATTCCAATCAGGGGCCAGTCATTTGTCCATTTCATTGGTTGCAGGTGAACCACCCTGCCATAAACGGCTTTGTCCTGAAAATGCAGGAACCAGTCTTCCCCGGTTGCTGTATTCACCCATGCACCCTGGTGCGGGCCATTGATGCCTGATTTACCCTGGTCCATCACCAGTTTTCTTTCATAGGGCCCATAAATATTTTTTGAACGAAGTACCAATTGCCAACCCGTTGCAACACCTCCGGCAGGAGCAAAAATGTAATAATAGCCGTTCCGTTGATACAATTTGGGACCTTCGATTGTTGGATCTTTTTCGTGCCCGTCGTATACAATCACACCCTGGTCCAACACTTTGGTGCCTGAGGGATTCATTTTTTTCAGGGTGAGTATGCTTTTAATACCTGCACGGCTACCGGCCCATGCATGAATAAGGTAAGCCTGGCCGTCCTTATCCCACAAAGGGCAGGGATCAATCAGTCCTTTTCCTGCTTCCACTAAAATGGGCTCAGACCAGGGGCCGCCTGCATTTTTTGCTTTTACCAGGTAGATCCCATAATCAGGATCGGGATAGTAGAGGTAAAATTCGCCTTTGTGGTAACGCAGAGAGGGAGCCCAAACACCATTGCCATGCTGCGGTACGGCAAAATGTTCCGATGGCAAAAGTTTGTTCAGTGCATGACCGATAATGGTCCAGTTAACCAGGTCTTTCGAATGAAGTATTGGCAAAGCCGGTATTGTTTCGAATGAAGAAGCAACCAGGTAAAAATCGTTTCCAACCCGAATAACGTCAGGGTCCGAATAATCTGCATGCAGGATGGGGTTTTGATAAGTGCCATTGCCCTTATCTGCTACCCATACTTCCGAAACAGTTGTTTTTTGTGCAGCGGTTTCTGCTGCCAATAACAAAAAAATTATACCCGTTAAATATTTCATGATCGTACAATTATCGGATAGCCGGCAGCCAATTGTCTTTTCCGCCCAGGATATTTTTGATTGTATATTTTTTCAGTTCTTCTTCTGTTAACTGTTTGCTCCAGTAAACCCTTTCTGCATTTGCTGCACCGGGGCCTGTGTTTCCATACTCTGCATAAAAAGTAGTTTTTTCCTTGTCGGGAAACATGGCATCACCCTTCCATGGATCCCAGCCCTGTGCCAGAATATGACTGCCCAGTTCGCAGCGGATAAAAACAGTTTGTGCATGTGGGCGCCAGGGTCTTCCCAAATAAACTTTTTTTGCTGCCGTATCAGCAATGAATCTGCAGTCAAAAAAAACAAAACCAAACTGCTGGCCTTCCCTGGTAGCAGCTGCGGTAATATAGGAGTTGGTGAGACTTTTGATAACACATTGCGTAAATACAACCGTTGCTTCGCCAAAAATAAAATCGGTTGTACCTTCAATATAGCAGTTTTGGTAATATTGTCTGCTGTTGGCTGTGGCCGCATATAAAGTATCCTGGTTGCCCAATAGCCGGCAATTTGTTATCAGGCACCTGTCTCCTTCTATATGTAAGGCAACTGCCTGTCCTACACGGCCTGCAGTGTTTTCAATGGTAAGCCCTTCTGCCGTAAAATCATTTCCCTGTACCAGTAAAGTGTAGGAGGTATAGGTAATGAAAACATTTCTTCCGCCGGGATCTTTTCCGGGAAATTGTTTATTGGTATAATCATTATTGGTAACAATGGTACTGTCTTTATCTTCTCCAATCAGGGAGATATTTGTTTTCCAGGAGGGTACATTTACTTTTTCGCGGTAAACCCCTTTTTTGATAAATATTTTTACCTGCTTTTGTGATAAATCACGTACTGCATTGATGGCTTCCTGTATGGTTTTATAATTACCGCTTCCATCCTGTGCCACAACCAGGGATGTGGGGAATACCGGTGCGGGAGTGGATTGGGCAATGATTTGCCCAAATGACAGAAGGCTGCCCCAGAAAAAAAAGATGCTGGTGATTGTTTTCATTGTCATTTTTTGAAGCAATTAAATTGGTGCGTATTCATCTTTGAATGAAATAAGGCTGCCTGTTCAGAAGCAGCCTTATTCTTTTTATGACCATTGATCATTTAATAACCGGGGTTTTGTGTAAGGTTGCTATTGGCATCCCTTGCAGGTTGTGGCAATGGCAGCAATTCAGATTTTCCGGTAGTAAAACCCGTTGCATACCTGGCCAGTGCGGTGGTATTAATGGCTGCACCCATCCAGGTTATTTTGGTGGTACCTGCCGGAGTTGTGGTAGGGGCCGCTTTGTAAAAGGAATTTGCCCATAGGCCACCGGTATAACTGTTGTCATCCGAAGTTGCCGTTGTTTTATAGTACATGGAAGTAGGCAATGTATTATACGGTGCACTCAATGTAGACATGGCCAGTAAAGCGGCTTTGGTAGCAGCAATTTTGGTAGCCAGCAAATTCCAGCGAATCAGGTCAAATTTTCTTACCCCTTCACCGCCCAGTTCCAGAGAACGCTCTTTTACTACTGCATCAAAAAAAGCGGCTTTGCTTAGTCCTGCAGGTAAATCGATGGTTGCATCAGCAGTACCAATGCTTTTACCATATCCCCTCCTTCTTACCTGGTTTACCGCTGTATAAGCTGCTGCAGTTGGACCATTCAATTCATTTTCAGCCTCTGCAAACATGAGCATGACGTCCGAATAGCGGAGTATCTGCCATTTCAGGCCAAAATACTGGATTGCATTCGTAGGTGAATAGGATGGATTCGTAATCCAGTCTCTCCTGTATTTGCCATCGCAAATAGCTGTGATGGTCTGACCTATTTTGGTAATGCCATCTGTTGCTACATTGTATACGGCACAGGTTACATCCCTTCTTAAATCGGTGGAATCGAATAAATAAAAATAAGTTGGCAGCACATTGATGCTTTTGTTACCAAGGTTATTCACTGTTGGCCCATTATAATAAGCCAGTTTGGTATCTTCTGCACCCACACCGCCAATACCACTGGCCTGGAACATCAGCTCACCCTGTGGATCTACTACAGCATGCGCATTAACCTGGTCTTTCCACAATGCTTTAAAGCCTGGGTTCAACGCATGCTGACCGGAAGTGATGATATCATTGCATTCATCTCTGGCAATCTGGTAATATGCCTGGTAATCTGCACTGCGCTTCATGGTTCCGTCAATTCTTAGTGAATACCCTGCCCTGAACAGGGCGATCCTTGCCCTCAATCCTTTTACTGTTCCCTTGGTAATTCTTTCGTCGGCAGCATCGCCAATAGCAGCCAGTTCATTTCTCCAGGGAACCAGGTCCGATGCGGTTTTCAGGTCATTAATAATTCTGCTGTATAAACTATCCCTGTCTGTTCTTACCGGGAATGGGTTATCGGAGGCAAGTGTGGAAGATGGGCTAAAATGTGCCGGCAGGTCTCCCCAGTTCATAATTGCTTCCAGGTAAAACTGTGCCCTTAATGTAAGTGCTTCTCCATACATTCTCTGCAATTGCTTTTTTTGCTGGTCTGTTCCATTGCTGTACATATCCATCTTGGGAATATTGGCTATGCAGATATTCGCATATTCAATACCGGTAAACAACTGGTTAAAAGGATTGGTGATTTGTGCATTACCGGATGTAGCCGCATAACGGGCGATATCTCTACGGTCGTTATCGCCGTTTCCGGTTGGGCCCTGCATTTCATCATTGTCTACGGTATAATACAAACTAAGCCTGATACCAAAACCCGCATCACCCACGAGGCGGCTGTAAACGCCTGCCAGTGCTTTGTATGCGCTGGGCACATCACTGAAAACCACTTCTGAACTCACATCAGTGATGGGTTGCTGATCAAGAAATTTCTTACAACTGCCCAATAAAAGGAGCATCCCTGCTGCAGTTATTAATGTCAGTTTATAAAAATGTTGCTTATTCATATGGAAAATTTTAATTGGGTTTGTTTAGAATGATGCATTGATTCCAAAAATGAAACTGCGGCTTTTTGGATAGGCTGAATAATCCAGGCCCGGTGTAAGCGGACTATTTCTCACACTCACTTCTGGATCGTAGCCTGTATAGCTGGTTAATACGGCCAGGTTATTGGCTGTAAAATAAAAACGCAGTTTGCTGATTTTGATTTTGGAAAGGGCTTTAGCCGGCAGGTTGTATCCCAGGGTCAGGTTATTGATCCGGATGAAAGAGCCATCTTCAATAGCCCATGAACTTGGATAGAATGCTCCGGCACTTTTCAATGGCTGCCAGATTGTTGCATTGGCATTCAATGCAGTTAACTGATCGGGGGCAATACCCACTGCCTGCCCGGTTGAATTTACCCACTGTGCTGTTTGACCGGTTGCAGTAACCACTTTCCAGCGATTGGCCATTTCAGCAATCATATTGGAATTGCCGGTATAACCATTCGTAAACTCAATCTTATTGGCATTGTAAATACTATTGCCATAACAGAAATTGACAAACAAACTCATGTCCCAGTTTTTATAAGTGAACTGGTTATTCCATCCGCCTGTAAACTTGGGTGTTGGGTTACCAATTACCTGCCTGTCTTTATCAAGGTTAATAACACCATCTCCATCCAGGTCTTTGAATTTTACTGAACCCGGTTGAACCGTTCCAATAATTCCGGCATTGCTTACCATGCCCGTTTTCAATGTATAAACCGATGTTGCTGTATTATAATCAAAGTCTGATACTTTATAGAAACCATCATTCACCAGGCCCCACATGGCTCCAACAGGATCGCCTATGCGGATGATATAATCCGTAGGCTGGCCGGAAACACCCCAGCTGGCTGAAGGATAAAACAGTGTTTGGTTTTGTCCCAGTGCTTCAACGGTATTTTTATTGAATGACATATTATAACTGGTATTCCAGCTGAAATCGGCTTTTTTCATCAGTACGGCACTTAGCTGTAATTCTACTCCTCTATTGGAGGTTTTTCCAATATTCTGTAACTGGGTTGAATAACCATAAGTAGAGGCAATCGGTACATTCAGCAAAAGGTTTTTCGCACTGTTATTATAAATGTCTACACTT
>JBDKLG010000060.1:0-7890 GCA_039795695.1 Bacteroidota bacterium | reverse complement strand
TGCGATAATCAGGAAAGAAATGCCGATTACCACAAGACCGGAACCAATTTTGCGCAAGGGGGTTATTTTTACGCCCTTTTTTTCCAAAAGGGGGAAAAGCACTGAATTAAACACCGGAATCAGCAGTACCAGAAAGAGGGGATTGATGAAATTGACCTGTTCAGGCAATATTTTAAAATCTCCGGCAAGTGTAAGATCAAGACGGGTTGCCTGCAGTACCCATTCGGAAAGGTTTTGATCCCATAATGCCCAAAATATTACCGTAAAAGCAAATACCGCCAATATCCTGTATACTGCTTTAATTGCATCAATCGATTTTGCAGCATATTTCTGACCCACTGCTTCCCATACTGTTTGACCGGGTTTCCGGCTGAACTGCTTTAACAATGCATAGAGAGAGATGGTAAAAAAATTCTCTTTTTTGATGCCGGCCGGAGGTACTTTTTTGTATTTTTTTCTACCCAGCCAGAAAATAATGGTTGCCAGCGCCATTAATATGCCCGGTACACCAAAGGCAATTTCAGGACCATAATATTTTTTTAACAGCGGGATGAATAAAGGGGCCAGGGTTCCGCCCATATTGATGCTCATATAAAACCAGCCATATACTTTCGACAGCAGATGTTCGTTGGACTTATCAAACTGATCGCCTACATTGGCAGATACACATGATTTGATGCCGCCTGCACAACAGGCAATGATGATAAGCCCCGTACTGAATATGGCATAACTGCTGCCGGAAATAGACAATACGAAATGGCCAATTGTATACAGAATTGAAACAAATAAAATAACGCGGTATTTTCCAAAAAACCAATCGGCCATGATTGCACCCACCAGTGGCATAAAATAAGCGAGGGTAACAAACATGTGCGACATTTCATTGGCCTTTGCATCTGCTTCTGCCGTAAGTGCTGGGTTCAGGGTGGGATTGAAGAAACTAATTGCCATATAAGTGACCATAATGGAACGCAAACCGTAAAAACTGAACCTTTCTGCTATTTCGTTGCCAATGATAAACGGAACAGCTTTGGGCATCCCGGTTTTCTTTATACCGCTTTCTATTTCAGTCATAAGTTGTATTTTGGATTTTTAAAGATATTGGAAAAACAAGTATTCTATTCATTCCCTATCAGATTGCCAAACTAACATTTAAATTGCCTGCTATGTCTGACGACAAGAAAACCTTCAAGCCCTTTGTTTCCCCCGAAACAAACATGAAAGAACTTACCGTAAAATCGATTCTGATCGGAAGTTTGTTTGGTGTGATATTCGGGGCATCTACCGTATACCTGGCTTTAAAAGCGGGATTAACTGTTTCTGCTTCTATTCCCATTGCAGTAATTGCCATTACCCTTGGCAGAAGGTTCCTGAAAACAACCATTCTGGAAAACAATATTATTCAAACCACGGGATCTGCAGGAGAAAGTATTGCAGGCGGTGTGGCGTTTACCCTGCCCGGATTTCTATTTTTGTCCTCTCCAACCAGTGCCGAGTATTTTAATTATTTAACAATCCTGATTTTAGCCATCGTAGGTGGATTATTGGGCACATTGCTGATGATTCCTTTGAGAAAAGCGCTGATTGTAAATGAGCATGATACATTGCCCTATCCGGAAGGAACGGCTTGCGGTGATGTATTGAAAGCAGGTGAAAAAGGAGGCGATTTTGCCAAGACCGCTTTCTGGGGACTGGGCCTGGCTTTTGCCTATGCCATTATGCAGAAAGTATTGCATGTGATTGCCGAAACACCTTATTATGCAACCAAACAAATCAATAAATTTTTCCCATCCGCCAAAGTGAGCGGAGAAATTACACCTGAATATATGGGTGTGGGTTATATCATCGGTCCGAAAATAGCCGGTGTACTGGTTGCAGGAAGTGTATTAAGCTGGATGGTATTCATCCCCCTGCTTTCTTCACTGGTGCCTGCTGATGTGATTGCCGGGCAGCTCATGAAACTGGGCTATATCGCAGATATTACCAAAGCAGGTGGTAAGGGTGGTTGGGATCCTGTTACACATACCTTCTCCGACTATGCTGTTGCCGTTTATTATGCATTTGTTCGCCAGGTGGGTGCGGGGGCTGTTGCAGCTGGCGGAATCATTACTTTGTTTAAAACTGTTCCCACCATCATCAAATCAGTGAAAGGAAGCATGGGTTCTTTGAAGGCCAACAAAGAAGCGGCTACACCAACAATCTTACGTACAGAAAGAGACCTGAGTTTAAAAGTAGTGGGCTTCGGAAGTCTGGCACTGGTTGCATTGATTGCCTTGCTGCCACAGGTGCCGGGTGATACAGTGATGCAGAAAATACTTATTGGCATCCTTGTATTATTCTTTGGCGCTTTGTTCGTAACCGTGGCTTCGAGAATTGTTGGATTAATCGGCACATCCAATAGCCCGATCAGCGGCATGACCATTGCTACGGTAATGGGTACGAGCCTGATTTTTTTAAGTGTGGGCTGGTCGGGGCAGGCATACGAACCGTTGGTATTGGTGGTTGGGGGCATGATCTGTATTGCTGCCGCCAATGCGGGCGGAACTTCACAGGATTTGAAGAGTGGCTATATCGTTGGCGCTACTCCCCGTAACCAGCAGATAGCTTTGTTTGTGGGCGCCATTGTTTCGTCGGTTGTGATTGGGATAACGGTAAAATTTCTTGATAAGCCAACAACGGATATGGTACAGCAGGGCATACACCATGCCATTGGTACCGAAAAATATCCGGCACCGCAGGCAACATTGATGGCAACACTGATCAAGGGTATTCTTTCCCAGAACCTCGACTGGCAGTATGTGGTAGTTGGAATATTCTTGGCTGTTACCATGGAACTCTGTGGTATCAAGGCTTTGAGCTTTGCTATTGGCGTATACCTGCCATTGGCTACCACCCTGCCCATCTTTATTGGTGGTGCAATCAGGGGAATGGTGGAGAACAGGCAGAAAAAAGAGCAGATCAAAATTAATCCGGAAGAAGAGGAATTGGGCAAAGGTAACTTATTTGCTACCGGGCTGGTGGCGGGAGGTGCTGTTGCGGGAGTAATCATTGCATTTTTTGCGGGTTCGGATACCGGCGAAAAACTCCTGAATAAAATCAGCCTGGAATCCGGTATCAAAGATGGCTTATCGCAAAGCGGCTATTTCCTATTGGGTACCCTGTTCTTTGCGTTGATGGGATGGATACTATATAAGGTAGCCACCAAAAAAACAACAGCTTAGTAAAAGCAGCTTAACAATTCATCCGCTATCCCGGTGCCTTGCAAGGCACCGGGATTTTTTTTATCTTACCATCGCCATTAAACCATACAGTAAATGGATAGTCATACTGCAAAGGATTTTTATATGGATTTCAAACGGATGTATAAAACTTTTACGGTTGGGGCGGCATGTACACTACTGTCGGCTTTTACACAAACCGGCAACAGCAATACAGAAGCGGATATCCGAATCAATATGCCCTATAAAAAAATGGGTTTAAGCCGCGAACAGGCAGCAGCACATCTTTTGAGCCGTTTTACTTTTGGTACCAAACCCGAACAGGTAAAAGAAGTGGTAGCCATGGGATTGGAACAATGGTTACAGGAGCAATTGGATGGTCGTATTACCGATGAAGAACTGAACCGAAGATTGCCGGCAGCGAATTATGAGGCACTTAGCCTGAAAAATGAAGCAATAGTTAATACTTACCTCAATCCCGCACAGATTATACGATTGGCTGCTCAAAACAATATGTATAACAAAGACTCACTAAAAAATCTGGATAAACCGGAATACCGTGCGCAGCTTAAAAAACTGATGGATGAAAACGGATACAAAGCCCCGCAGGAATTACAAAGACAACTGGTGAACCAAAAAATTATCCGGGCTGCTTATGGGCAAAACCAATTACATGAAGTACTTACTGATTTCTGGTTCAATCATTTCAATGTTTCGTTAACCAAGAACCAGTGCCAGCAGTATGTACTTACCTATGAACGAGATGCCATCAGGCCAAATATTCTGGGCAGCTTTCAAACATTGCTGGAAGCCACGGCCAAACATCCGGCTATGCTGGAATACCTGGATAATGCGCAGAGTGTGAGTATGGAAAATGACCTGGCCAGGCAACAGGAAAAAAATGGGGCACTGAGAGCTGCCAGGCAAAAATTACAAGAAATGTCGGCTGATACAGGCCGGCCGGGTAATATGCTTCTGCAACAGGTGCTGAATAACAGAAAAGTGCAGGGCCTGAATGAAAATTATGCAAGAGAAATTATGGAATTGCATACACTTGGGGTAGATGGGGGATATACGCAAACAGATGTGACTACCGTAGCAAAAGCTTTAACCGGCTGGTCGGTGCTGCCATTGGTAAAGGACGCACCGGGCAGAAAAATACTGGAAGCAGCCAATGAAGCCAATTTTGAAAAGAGAGGATTTGTACGGGAAGGAGATTTTCTGTTCAGGGCCGATAAACACGATCAAACGGCGAAAACCATTTTAGGGAAAAATTTTCCTGCCAATGGCGGTTACCGGGAAGGGATGGAAGTGCTGGCATTGCTGGCCAATCACCCCTCTACGGCAAAATTTATTTGCGGTAAAATAGCCACCCGCTTTGTAGCTGATACACCGGCTGCAGCACTCATCAGTAAGATGACAGAGGTTTTTCTGAAAACAAATGGCAATATCAGATCGGTAATCATTGCGATGGTTAACCAGAAAGAGTTTTGGGATACAAAAGCTTTGCGCGAAAAAGTAAAATCACCATTTGAATTTGCCATTAGTGCCGTAAGGGCCACCAATGCTGATGTACAGCAGCCATTTCAATTGTTCAACTGGTGCACCAAAATGGGTCAGCGATTCTATTATTACCAGACACCTACCGGATTTCCCGATAGGGGTAATTACTGGATAAACAGCGGATCATTGCTTAACCGGATGAATTTCGGACTGGCATTTGCTACAGAAAAAATTCCCGGAATCAAGTTAAACCTTGCCGCACTTAACCAAAACCATGAACCAGAAAGTGCCGAAGCAGCTTTGCAGCTATACAGCCATATACTACTACCCGAAAGAAACCAGGACGATAATATTCGCAGGCTTACTGCATTGGTAAAGGACAGCAACCTGGAGCAAAAAATCAGTGATGCGGCGGCCAATACTTCCCTATCCGGAACAGCAATGCTTGGCAATACAGCCGATGAAATGGGGGCAATGGAAATGACAGGAAAGCAGCAGGGAAAAAACAACCGGCGGGAAGAAAAGAAAAATGAACGGGCAGCGCTGAATAAAAAAAACCTGCCACTTACAACGGTTTATGTAGCGGGAAATACCAGTACCGTATCACAGGTAACAGGTATCATTATTGGGTCTCCGGAGTTTCAAAGAAAATAATTAACCAGTTGCTTGCGCTTCTGCAGTTAAAAACCGGAAGTGCATAGTACAGAAAAAAAAGTGTATGGTCAATCGCAGGGCATTCATGAAATCTGGCGCTATGGCGCTTTTTACGGCCGGTTTTGGCGGAGTACCTTCTTTTATTGCCCGCGCAGCCGAAAGCAATCAATTGTGGACTCCCTATAAAAAAAACAAAACGCTGGTATGTATTTTCCAAAGAGGTGCCATGGATGGACTGATGGCAGTTAGCCCTTATGCAGACGCTAACCTGAAAACGCTTCGCCCTAATTTGTATATGAGTCCCGCTGCATCGGAAGGTAAAATGGTAGACCTGGACGGAAGATTTGGTTTGCATCCTTCCCTGCAGGCATTTGCACCTTTTTTTGAAGAGAAGAGAATGGCCATTGTACATGGAGTTGGTAGTCCTAATAATTCCCGCAGCCATTTTGATGCACAGGACTATATGGAAAGCGGTACCCCATTTAACAAAGGTACTGCCAGTGGCTGGCTCAACAGGGCTGTGGGTTTGCTGGGGCATGAGGCAACACCGTTCAGGGCTGTTAGCGTAACGAATTCCTTGCCCAGAAGTTTTTATGGCGACAATGAAGCCATCGCGATTAATAATTTGCAGGAATTTGCCATACAGATGCGGGGTAATCCATTGGCCTCGAACCTGGCTTCCAAATCTTTTGAGCAATTATATGATCAAACATCCAGTCAGCTCTTAAATAAGACAGGGAAGGAAAGTTTTGATGCCATGAAAATGCTCAATGTGAATACTATCAAAAACTATCAACCCGTTACCGGAGTAATCTATCCCAATTCACCTTTGGGAAATTCTTTGAAACAGATTGCCATGCTGATTAAAATGGATGTAGGCCTGGAAATTGCATTTGCAGAAAGTGGTGGATGGGATACCCATGTTAACCAGGGTACAGTGATTGGAAGCCTTGCGAGAAACCTGAAAGATTTCAGCGATTCCATCGCAGCTTTCTGGAAAGATATGGAAGCCTGCCAGGATGAGGTAACGGTAATGACCATGACAGAGTTTGGCAGAACCGTTCACCAGAATGGAACCGGTGGAACAGACCATGGAAGAGCCAGTTGTTTGTTTGTATTGGGTAATGATGTGCAGGGGGGAAAAGTGTACAACAATATCCAGTCTTTGGCAAAAACTGATTTGGAAGATGGCCGCGATTTACCGGTATCAACAGATTTTCGGGCCGTATTCAGTGCAGTGGCAAACGGCCATCTAAAAATCAATAGCAATAAAAACCTGTTTCCGTTATGGGAGGGGCAATCTTTGCAGATGATGAAGGCTTAGTGAGAAATACCCTGCCCAAAAGGTATTACTGTTCTATCTCCACAATCATTTCAACCTCTACCGCAATATTGTTTGGAAGTGCATTCATTCCAACAGCAGATCTGGCATGCCTTCCCTTCTCGCCAAATATTTGAACCATCAAATCAGAGTAGCCATTGATTACCTTGGGTTGATCAATAAAATCAGGATCGCTGTTAACCATCCCCAGTACTTTTACAATTTTTTTTACTTTGGATAAGTCTCCGAGTTCTTTCTTTAATACAGCCAACTGTATCAATGCAGTTAATTTTGCTGCTTCGTACCCCTGTTCAATAGTAAGGTCTTTGCCCAATTTGCCGGTGATGTATTTGCCATCTTTCTGCAATGGCCCTTTTCCTGCAAGAAACAGTAGGTTCCCTGATCTTACCACATTTACATAATTGGCCACAGGTGCAGGAATAGCAGGTAGTTCAAGGCCTGCGGCAGCCAGTTTTTCTTCAGGCGTTTGGGCAATAATTGTTGTAGATAATAAGAAAGAAAATACCCATATTATTTTTTTCATGGCTATTGTTTGAAGCGTACATATTTCTCAATATTCAGCCGGTTGATGCCTTCTTTTTCAATTTTTTCAACCCCTTTCTGGATAAGGGTATCATTCTTCAGGGTAACGGTAAAACTAAAGTCATTGCCTTCCCATACCCTGTCGCTGCAGTATTCGAGGTGTTCTGTATAAGTGCTGTCTTTTAAAGTATAGGTACCGCCGCCTGCACCAAAAGAAGCCGTGCTGTCTTTTCCTTTTTGTAAATCATGTTTCAGGAAAGAAAAATGGGTATCGTTGATTATTTTGATGAATGAAATACTGCGGGTATAATCGGTTGTCTGGCTAATTCCATTTTCAACCAGTGTGCCTGAAATAAGTTTCCAGCTTCCTTTGATATCGGGTTGATTATTTTCAGGTACCTGCTGTTTACAGGAAGCCATCAGGCAGATAGCGATTAGCAGCATTGGGCAATTTTTCATGGGTCGATTGGTTTATGTTGATTTTATAGTCTGCCAATTTTGATTTCATCCACCACGGCAGGATCCAGCAGGGTGGAAGTATCGCCCAGTTTGTCTATTTCACCTTCTGCGATCTTTCGGAGGATCCTGCGCATAATTTTTCCGCTTCTTGTTTTGGGTAATCCACTTACGAACTGGATCTTATCCGGTTTT
>JBDKLG010000059.1:0-4550 GCA_039795695.1 Bacteroidota bacterium | reverse complement strand
CTTTTGTATTCATTTCAGCTGGAGGCCATTTTCAGCAAAACCCTTACTGATATCATCTATACAAATATCAACCTGCTTCCTCCCACCGAAGCTGCGCTTGGGGCAGATAACCGGCCTGTTTATGCTGCCCGCAACGAAGCAAGGATTCCCCTGCTTCCGGACAGCAGCAATCCATATGATTACATTATTTTAATGAGCAACAATAAAAAGCCGGCCGGCAACAGTTTTCTGTTAAACTTCCATTTATTTCATTCCGAAAAAAAAGGCCCTGCATGTACCCTCCGCTACTCTTATGGAAGAGCCAGTTCCTTACAGGATGGCAATGCAGCAGTAAATGCAAGTCAATGGCGGCTTACAGAATCCGTTGGCGGAAAGAACGATTTATCCCTTGCCAATGCTGTTTACAGCCTCGGTCATAAAATATACCTGGGCATCAGCAAAAGAATAAAAAGGGCGGGTAATAAAAACGAGTTTGGCATAGCAGTGAATTATACGGGTCAGTCGGGCACACCGATGAGTTTTGTATATGGCAATTACAGTATGGTAAGAGATGATGGCCAGAAGGGAAGCGCTGATTTGATTTATATACCCACCGCAAACCAGTTAACCCAAATGATTTTTTTGCCATTCGCTGAAAATGGGAAAACCTATTTTGCGGAAGAGCAAAAATCAGCATTTGATCAATATATAGAAAGCGACCGGTACTTAAAAAGCAGGAGGGGAAATTATGCAGAAAGAAATGGAAGCAGGTTACCCTTTACACATACCATTAATCTGCAGCTGAAAAAAGATATTAAAATAGTTTGGAAACCCCTTCAATTGCATGCAGAGATAAAGCTTGATATTTTCAATATTGCGGCCCTCTTTAACCCTGCATGGGGCAAAAAATATTTCTTACCCTTTAATCGCGTAGAGCTGGTAGAATTTGCAGGATACAAAGGGATCAGGGATTTGACTCCGCAGTTTCGTTTCAATCCTGCCCATAATAAAGAGCCGGACTGGATAGTCAACCAGAGCTTTACCCCTTCCTATTCTTCCGACTGGAGCAGTCAAATCAGTTTCAAAATAACATTAAAATAAATAAATATGTGTTTATTACTGAATATCAATTTAAATTATGGCAGAAATTTGGGACAATTTTTTTCTAAAAAACGGTGAAATAGATATACGATTTAATGAACAATTAATCAACATTTTGGGCTAAATCCATTATTACTTTAACATTAATTTGGTAGGAGCGCTATATAAACGGCATATATGTCTGATATTTGCCAAATCTAAAACTATGCATATATGCGAATTTTAAAGAGATTCTTATTGGTGTTACCTGCCTTAATGATAGGTTTGGCATCAATGGCACAGGTAACCGGGGGTAATTTAACCGGTACCGTAAAAGACAGTAAGGGGGCAGCACTAACGGGTGCTTCCGTAGAAGTTGTACATGAACCATCTGGTACCAGGTACAAAACAGTATCAACCACATCAGGCAAGTTCAACATTCCTGCCCTGCGTATTGGAGGTCCTTACAAAATCACCATCAGCTATGTAGGTCTGAAAACAGAAACCGCAGCGGATGTGTACATCCAATTGGGTGAGCCTTCTGTAGTTGATATGGTATTGATTGAAGCTTCTACCCAATTAACAGAAGTAGTAGTTAGCGGAACAAGCAGAAGGGGTGCACTGATTTCCAAAGACAGAAAGGGAACAGGTACCAATATCAACAAGCGTTTGCTTGCTAGCTTACCTACATTGAATAGAAGTATCACAGATTTTACCAAGATTACTCCGCAGGCACAGGGAACTTCCTTTGCCGGTCAGGATTTCAGGGCCATCAATTTCACTTTGGATGGTACCATTTTCAACAATTCATTTGGTCTTGCTGCCCTGAATGGCGGACAAACCAACACGCAGCCTGTTTCACTGGATGCGATTGAAGAAATCCAGGTAGGTATTTCTCCCTACAGCCTGAAAGAAGCAGGATTTACAGGAGCCAATATCAATGCTGTTACCAAGAGCGGTACCAATACTTTACATGGCGGAGGTTTTTATAACAAACGTAACGAAGGATTGGTTGGAACCAAAGCTGGTGCAGCCGGTAAAGAATCTGTCATCACCAATGCTTTCGATGTACAGCAGTACGGACTAAGTCTGGGTGGCGCAATCATCAAAAACAAATTGTTCTTCTTCCTCAACTACGAAAATGAGAAAAGGACCGATCCGGGAGCTTTGTTTGTTGCCGATAACGGAAGCAATACAGGTGGAGCAAATGTTAGCCGTGTAAAAGAAAGCGACCTGATTACTTTATCAGATTTCTTAAAAACCAAATTCAGCTATGATCCCGGTGCTTACCAGAATTTCCCTTTCCTTACAACAAGTAACAAAGGTCTGGCAAGAATTGACTGGAATATCAATGACAAACACAAACTGAGTCTTCGCGGAAACTACCTGAAATCCAAGCGTGATGTAGTTATCAGCAATTCCGGTGCATTTACTGCAAGAACAGGTTCTCAATCAATGGCTTTCCAGAATACTACCTATGAAATCAATAATGATATCTTATCATTCATCGGTCAGTTAAACAGCCGTTTCAGCAGCAAAATTGCCAACGAAGTTTCTTTTGGCTATACAGCTAACAGAGACTACCGTGCTTATAAAGCAAGTGCATTTCCTACCGTAGATATCCTGGATGGTACCGGCGACCGCAATTATATTTCATTCGGTGTTGATCCATTCACACCCAATAACCGTTTGAATACAGATACCTGGCAGTTTTCCGACAACCTCACTATCTATGCCGGAAAGCATACCATTACAGCAGGTGTTGCTTATGAATCATTCAAATACTATAATGCATTTACACCCAATGTATTCGGAACCTATACTTTCAAAAGTCTGGCAGATTTCTATACATCAGCAAATGCTTATTTAGCTAATCCGGGCATGACAACCAATCCTGTTCAGGAAAGAAGGTACCAGTACTCTGTAAGTAACCTGCCTGGCGGAGATGTATGGGCAGCGGTAACAAAGGCTAAAAATATTGGCGCTTATATTCAGGATGATGTAGAAGTTGAGAAAAACTTCAATGTTACCTATGGTATACGTTTTGATGTTCCTTATTTTAGCAGCAAAGGTTCTATCAACACAGAAGTTGATGCCATGAACTTTATTGACAACAAAGGACAGACAGTTAAACTGAGCACTTCAGAATTACCTGCTGCCAAATTAATGGTTTCTCCAAGAATTGGTTTTAATTATGATGTGAAAGGAGATAAATCAACACAAATCCGTGGTGGTATCGGTTTGTTCACAGGCCGCCCTCCATTTGTATACATCAGTAACTCAGTAGGTAACAATGGTGTACTCAACGGATCAGGTAGTTTTGATAATGCTGCTACTTTGATTTTCCCTTTCAAACCCAATACACCTGCAACAGTACCTCCAAGCTTGCAGCCTACACCGGGTGTGCCTGCAGCCAGCTACAATATTGCTCCGGTGGCAAGCGAATTCAGGTATCCAAAAATCATCAGAACCAATTTCGCAGTTGATCAGAAACTGTTCAGAGACATCGTTGGTGGAGTGGAATTGGTATTTACACAGAGCCTGAACAATATCTTCTACTACAATGGTAACCTGGTTGCTCCTGTAGGAACTTTTGCAGGACCTGACGGCCGTTTACGCTACGCTAATCCAAATGCAATTTCAGGTGGTATTGCTACTTTAAATACCTCTGCTGCTGCCATCAGAATCAATCCAAAAATTTCTGATGCAACCGTGTTAACAAGCGGACCTTACGGTTCTTCACTGATGGCAACCATTAAAATTGAAAAGCCATTGAAAAATAAAGGATTGGGCTGGATGGTTGCTTACAACTATGGCAGAACGAGGGATTATATTTCAGGTGGTTCTATTGCATTCTCCAGCTGGTCAGGTAACCGTTCCATCAATGGTAATAACAGACCTGATATGGCATTTAGCGACAATGATATCCCCAACCGTGTAATTGCCAATATCAACTACAGAACCGAGATTGGCAAAAATGCTGCTTTACAATTCTCAGTATTTAACCAAACACAAAACCAGGGCCGTTTAACCTATACTTATACAGGTGATTACAATGGCGATGGTGTGAGTGGCAATGACTTAATGTACGTTCCAAGAAACCAGAGTGAAATGAACATCATTACTGCAAACAGTGGATTTAGTGTTCAGCAGCAAAAAGATGCTTTCGACGCATACATCAACCAGGATAAATACCTAAGCTCACGCAGAGGTAAATATGCCGAAAGAAATGGTGCTGTATTGCCTTATGTAACACGTTTCGACATTTCCGTAATGCTGGAATTATTTGGAAACATCAACAAAAACAGGCATACCATTCAGTTAAGAGCCGATATCTTCAACTTTGGCAATATGCTGAACCCTGCATGGGGCGTAGGTTATACCACCAACTCTACTGCAGTTGTAGCAGCCAGAGGTGTTGATGCAAGCGGCGTTCCTGTTCTTAACTTTAATACTTTCAACAACAGTATTGATTACAAAACATGGAGAAA
>JBDKLG010000058.1:0-3559 GCA_039795695.1 Bacteroidota bacterium | reverse complement strand
ACTACGTTCAAAAGTTAGTATTAGCTGCTTAAGGGAAAAAAAAACAACTCTGCTAAAAAACAGTTATTGTGATATTCCCTATAAAGTAGTACACTATGGCTCCAATCTGTTAAGTGATCATTTGGAGGTAATGGTCATGTGTTATTCGCCCGGAGTAATGGATGGAGACAGCCTTGAGTTAACAGTTGACTGTACTGCCAATTCAGAGATGAAACTGTTTACGCAGTCATTTAATAAGCTTCACCCAATGAAAACCGGCGCCAGCCAGTTTTCAAATATCCGGGTTGGCAAAGGGGCATTGTTCCAGTATCTGCCCCACCCCACTATTCCATTTAAAGACGCTATTTTTGAAACATCCAATGAAATACATGTTGAAGAAACAGGCCATTTGATTTGGGGTGATATTATCAGTGGCGGGCGGATATATTCCGGAGAGAAATTTGAATTTGGCAAAGTGCATAGCCATACAAAAATATATTATGGCAAAAAACTGATTATTTATGATAACCAACTTTTGCAGCCTGGGTCGCAACCGATAAGCGATATGCTTTTTTTTGAAGGTTTTACCCACCAGGCAACACTCATTATTGTTTCATCCAATGCAGTAGCACTAAAAACTGAATTAGATGAAATGCTCATTGAACAACTTACTGATCTGCGCTATGGATTCACCCTATGTACTCCCAATTCGATCATGCTTAGGGCATTGGGTACAAGTGGTGATGCAATATATGAATGGCTGGGTAAACTAAGTAAAATGTGTTTCAGCTTTATTCAGTTTGCAAACGATCAGAGAGCGCAAAACACTCCTGCAGCAACAAAACAGACAACTATTAAAGAACCGGTTAAAACACCAAAAACCAAGACAGGTATTACTGACAAAAAAATAAAAAAAATCACTTTGCAGTAAGCCATTGAAAATGCATGAAATAGCCATCATACAGGATATACTGACAACGCTCGAAGAAAACTATAAGGATAAGATTGACCTTATTAAAAATGTTGAAATTGAAGCGGGTTTGCTTTGTAATGTGCAGCCGATACTCATCCAAAATGCTTACCAGGCCATGATTGGTTCATCAGCAAGATTTGCCAATATAGAGCTTACGGTTAAGTTGCTGCCAATCATTGCTTATTGTAATAACTGTAAAAAAGAATTTGCCGTAATTAAGCATAAATTTGTTTGTGATTGCGGCACCCCGTCGCAAACAATTGTACAGGGTGAGGAACTGAGAATTAGCAGAATTGATTTTTAAATATACGACTATGCCTACAATGCCTAAAAGTAATGAACAGCCAACCGGGTCTTTAACAAGTGACCATACCAAATTAAATTTGTTAAAAGCAAATGATTTTGTTGCCAAAGCCATTAAAGACAGATTACCGAATATTCTTATCATTAACATTTGTTCTTCTCCGGGCAGTGGCAAAACCACTTTATTACAGGAAACCGGAAAAAGGCTTAAAAACAAGCTAAAGCTGGCTGTGCTTGTTGGTGACCCGGAAACAGACAGGGATGCAGTGCGCCTTCACGAGGCAGGCGTAAATGCCCTGCAAATTGTAACGGGCGGCATGTGCCATATTGAAGCTCAAATGATTTATCAGGCATTAGACCATATTGATCTGGCCGGGGTTGATTTATTGATTATTGAGAATGTAGGCAACCTGGTTTGCCCGTCTGCTTTTAATTTGGGGGAAGATTACCGGGTAACATTGCTTGCTTCTACGGAGGGAGACGATAAGCCCAAAAAATATCCCCGAATGTTTTTAACAAGTGAATTAATGCTTGTTTCCAAATCTGATCTGCTCCCCTATGTTCCATTTTCGGTTGAAGCAGTTACAAAAGATGCAAGAGAAGTTAATCCTGAAATAAAAGTAATGACAATCAGTACACTTAATGGCGATGGAATTGATGAATGGTGCCAATGGTTACTTGAAAAAGTATCCGAAAAAAAAGTCGCTTTTGAAAAAAAATCAATTGCCGGAGGAATTGTTTAATAGCTAAAAAAGGGTTCTATCCCGCCCCATCGGATTACTCATTTTATAACCTCCCTAAAAGCTCTGTATATGAAAAAGCTATTTCTTTTTACAGGCCTGTTGCTGGTAACAGTTCATTTTTCTTTTGCACAAGCAGTTGAAAAAGATACTACTAAAGAAAAGACAAGTCATGTTCCACAAATAAATTTATTGTTAAGAACTGAATTGCAAAGCCCTTTAAGTAGCGGAAAACAGGCTTCCGCAACATTGCCTGAATCCCGGTTTGAGGTAATGGGAAAAATAGTACCTAATTTGGAATACCGTATCCGGTACCGTTTGAATGGCAATTTCAATGGCAATAGTTTAGACAATACACCCGGATCTTTAGATATTGCTTATATAAATTATCGTTTTGGCAAGGAAAATAAATTTACCCTTACCGCTGGCAAACAAGCCGCATTTGCTGCAAGTTGGGAATTTGACAATAACCCTACTTTTGAATACCAATATTCAGAGCATGTGAATGCCCAATTAACTCTTTTTCTGCTGGCCATGAAATTGGGATATCAGGTTAACGAAAACCATGCCTTTTATATTCAGGTTCACAATACCGTTAACAACAGATTTGCAGACCACCTTGCCAAAAATGGCTATGTACCAAATGGTCTTGAAGGCGCAAAATATCCAATGGGTATTTACCTGGGTTGGATGGGAGCCCTGTTCAACAATAAATTGAATACATTCTGGAGTTACAATATTTCCCAGTTTGCCAAAGGAAAAACCAACCATTCTTTCGCATTTGGCAATAAATTCAATTTGAATAAGTTCAGCGCTTACCTTGATATTTCTTATACCGACTATGGTCTGGATCATCCAGGAATCGCATCGCATGCTATTAGCGACATGAATGGTAGTAGCTCATTTGCTGAAGACATCAGTTATACAACGGCAGTTTTAAGAGCCGACTACAATTTTTTACCAAAATGGTTTTTAACCACCAAGGGGTTTTATGAAAATGCAGTTGGAAACCGTCAGTCATTCAACAGGAAAAATACCGGTTTCCTGATTGGTATTGAGCACAAACCTTTTCAAAGCCAGGCCATGAAGCTATTTGCCTATTATTACCTGAATGAGCAAAAAGCCCGATTAAACAGCCTTGAATCAAAAAACAGCTTCTCTTTGTTTTCAGTGGGGGTACTCTATTTTTTGAATGCGCTTAAGTAAAGAATATTCCCGGATATTAAGAAAACAAATTCTTGGCAATAATGGAAAATCCGTAGCCAATACAAAGGGACGAAGAGAGGAAAACCAATACTGATTGTAATATGTTTTTTTGAAATATTTTTTTAGTAAAAGGCATACTGAAGGCCATTGCTGCCAGCATCATTCCTGCAATAGAGCCAATACCAAAAACAATCAAGTAAAAGAGCCCATTGGAAGTAGTGCCTGATTTGCTCATCACAATTAACATTAAGGCCCCGCTGCCGGCAAGTCCATGCATTAACCCTACCAAATAGGCCGGCAGGTGTGTACGCCACTTAGCAGTTGAAAGCAAGGAATGTGAATATGTCAAATCATGGCT
>JBDKLG010000057.1:0-17112 GCA_039795695.1 Bacteroidota bacterium | reverse complement strand
GCTTATCCTTTGATGAACAAACAGGCGCCTGAGATTAACCTGCCTGATATAAATGGGAAACCAATTACCCTGAGTAGTTTTAAGGGGAAATATGTATTGGTTGATTTCTGGGCTAGCTGGTGCGGCCCCTGCCGAAGAGAGAACCCCAATGTAGTTGCGGTTTTCAATAAGTACAAGGACAAAAATTTCACCATACTTGGTGTATCACTCGACAAAGAGAAAGAAGCCTGGGAACAGGCGATAAAGGCCGACAAACTCGATTGGAGTCATGTAAGTGATTTGAAGCAATGGGAAAGTGCCATGCCTGCCTTATATGGTTTTGACGGTATCCCTTTTAATGTATTGGTTGATCCTTCCGGAAAAATAATTGCCACCGGTTTAAGAGGCGAAGAGCTGGAGCGGAAATTAGCCGAAGTGTTGAAATAAAAAATTATCCATAAAAAAATGCCCCGAAAATTCGGGGCATTTTTTTATGGAAGAGAACAGGTTTAGTTCTGTGCAATTCTTAACCCAAGTTTTGCATAGTTAACACTTGCCTGAAAAGCAGTATTATCCGTTAACTGTAAAACCAGGTCCACCGAACCGGTACCTGCTCCGGGATTGAGAATGGTGATTGTTACAAAACCGAAACTGCTATTGGCCGGAATAATCCCTTTACCACTGGGTGCGGTATAGTGGGTTCCTGCAATGGCAGTTGACTCGGAAGCAGATACTGCATAGGTAAATTCAGTATCCGCATTTCTTTGGTTACCTACCAGGTTAACACGTAACTGAACCGTTCCGGTAGTTCTTGTTAACAAGGGCTGTGAAGTAGGTGTAGCAGCGTTCTGCGTGGGCACCCTTGTCATAAAAGGATAGGCAACCCCTACTGCATTTGCATTCCAGCTGGCCGCATCCCATTCTACTTTCGCAGCGTCCTGGTAAACAGTAAGGTCATTTTTGACACATCCTGTTAAAGCTAACATGAACAGGAGTATACTTGATGTGAATATTTTTTTCATAGTCATGATAGTTTTAGTAGCCGAAATTTTGTTTTAAGTTGGGGTTACCATCTACATCGCCCTGTGGTAATGCAGGAAGGATTCTGATATCAGTAAAAGCTACATTATTATAGTGTGGCGATTTAATCAGGTCTCTTCCCAAACGTTTCAGGTCAAAGAAACGATGTCCTTCAAAAGCAAACTCAATTCTTCTCTGACGGAAAATCTCTTCAAACAAAGCGGGTTGGGCCATTGCATTGTCAGCCGTTTCCTGGGCAGAGCCGGTATAGTCTGTATACCTTCTTGTTTTGATTGCCTTTAAATCTGCCAGTGCATTGGCAAGATTCAAAACAGGAGATCCGGCGGTAGCCTGTGCCTCGGCACGAATCAGGTAAGCCTCCGCAATTCTGAAAACAACCGCATTGTCCAGATTGATGAAACCATTTTTTCCCAGGTATTTGGTACATTCTGTTTTAATAGGACCACGCCCTGAAGTACCCGGTTCAAACAACAAATTCCGAACATCCGTACTTCTTGTGGCAACTACATGGTTTAATGCAAAAACTGCTGTAGTATTTCCGCCTGTTAAAGTAATACCCAAATCATTCAGCAGGGAAATGGTTGGAACCAGGTCTCCGAATCCGCCTGTTTGTGCCTGGTTACCGGGTGTTACCAATGTGGTGAAAGATGTTTGCAAAGAAGTATTCACACCCACATTTTCCGTATTGCTGGCATAACGCACCTGAAACAATGTTTCGCCATGTGTATCAACCCTCCAGTTAGATACAAAAGTAGCGGTAGTGGTTAATTTGCTTCCTGCAGTAGTAATAACTGAGTCTGCCCATCTTTTTGCATCGGTGTAATTTTTCATATATAAATTCACCCTTGCCAATAAGCCCTGTGCTGCAGCTTTATTTGCCAAACTAACACCCAATCCGGGAAATGTTAATCTGCTGTTGGCTGTGGCCAGGTCTGCCAGTATTTGGGCATACACATCTGTTTGGGATGCCCTGGAAGGCTTCCAGGCCAATGCATCCCCGGAAGTAGCAATTCCCTTTGTGCTTAAGGGAACACAGCCTCTGTCCTGAACGGTTACAACGGCTCCCGGAATATATCCGTATACTCTTGCCAAATCAAAATAATACAAGGCCCGCAGGAAATACAATTGCCCTGTCCACCTGTCGCTCTCAACCTGCGTCATAACAGGAGTAAGTCCTCCGGCAGCTATCGCATCCAAAGTATTGTTGATCTGGTTAATCGCTGCGTAATTGGTCGACCATAAGCCTGTGGTAAAATGAGCGTTCAGTGTATTTTGTGCTTCAGGCAACAAACGGCCTGATTTGTTGGTGGCAAACCCATTATCAGCCAGTGCTTCAGGCAAAGCAATCATGTCTCTACCGTATTGGCCTTTTAAACTTGCATAGATGGAAGTAATGGATGCTTCAATCGCATCACGTGTACTTAATGCGCCATTGGCATCAATGGATTGCCTTGGCTGCGTATCCAGTTGTTTTGAACAACCGGACAGAAATAACAGAAACGCTGCAAGGGCTATTCCGTATTTATGTTTAACTATATTATTCATGTCTAGTTCGTTTAGTTTTTAATTAATTAGAATCCCAACTGGAGACCAACAGTATAATTTTTAGATTGAGGAATGATACCCGTAGCAGTTCCTACGAACTCAATATCATAGCTAAACCAGTCGCTCTTGGTCCATATATTGGTTCCCTGAATATAAAAACGTACGCTACTCAATCCTGCTTTCTTAGCCAGGGATTGAGAAAGATCATAATACACAGCTACATTTTTCAGGCGGATATAATCAGCTTTGAAAAAATTTCTGGTACCACTTTGAGAACCTGAGCTTTTCGCTTCCGTTCCATTCACGTTGTAACGCGGGAAGAAAGTGATCTGTCCGGGAGTAGTCCAGCGGGCTTTGTATACATCTTCCAATACATTAATCCTGCCAATATTTTCATCAAGGAAATTAACCTGTCCATCAGAAGCATACCTGCCATATTCATACTGGAAGAACCATTCTAATGTAAAGTTTTTAAAACTAAGCGTATTGCGCAAGCCACCCTGGTATTTAGGTGTGTTTTGCGGACCAATGATTTTTCTGTCTTTTGCAACAACCTGGTAAGTTAAATTACCCAGTGTATCATACCACATAGAACGCCCTGTTGCCGGATTAACTCCCGCAAATTGCTGGGTAAATAAAACGCCCAAAGGTTGTCCAACCTGAACTGAGTTATCATTGGGTAAAATCTGTAAACCACCGTACAATTCTTTCACTTCATTTTTATTATAGGCAAAAGTGAAGTTCATGTTCCAGTTAAAGTCACCCGGCTTTCTTGCTTTAATGATATCAGCACCCAGTGTAACTTCAATTCCTTTGTTATTCACCCGTCCTATATTGCTGGTAATACTGCTGAATCCGGTAGAAGTTTGCAGGGGTTGAGACAGCAACAAATCTTTTGTGTCTTTGCTGTATACTTCAACAGTACCGGTAACGCGGTTGTTAAATAAACCGAAATCCAATCCCAGGTTAGAGGTAACATTTGTTTCCCACTGTAAATCAGGGTTGGCCAACTGGGTATAAGCAATTCCTGAACTACCATTATAGATACCACCACCGCCATAAAGGCCTAATCCGTCAAAATTACCAATCTGGTCATTACCCGTACTACCATAACTGGCCCTCAGTTTAAGTGCAGAAAGTACATTAGAGTTTTTCAGGAAATTTTCCTGGTCAATATTCCATGCACCGGATACACCCCAGAAAGTACCATAACGATTGCTTGCACCGAATCTTGAAGATCCGTCACGACGTAAAGTAAAGGCAATCAGGTATTTTCTGTTGAATCCATAGTTTACTTTTCCAAATACACCGTTTCTTTTGAAGCCGGTATAAGATTCGCCTACCGAGTTAGGTGTAGCAGCATTATTCAAAGAGGTAAACTGGAAAGTTGGGAAAGTGATACCATTGGCATTAATCTGTTCGTTGTTTTCCTGCCTGTATTCAAATCCAACTACTCCATCAAATCTGTGTTTGGTACCAAATGTTTTGTTGAAGTTTAAGGTCTGATAGGTATTAACATTGGTATTCCAGTTACTCTGTACGGTTACGTTCCCTTTATTGGCAAAACCATCCGGCGTTCTTGCATCACGTACATTTTTTCCCTGTACAATACGATAATCCATACCAACCAGGGTTCTGAAAGTTAACCAATCATTGATTTTATAATCCGCTGTCAGGTTACCTACCATTTGATTGGTACGCTGATAACCGCTGTTAAAATCATTTACGGCAATGATATTTTGATTCAATACCCCTACTAAGTTGGCCGGATTTTGACCGGGCAAACCGTAGTAGCTGCCATCTGAATTATAAATAGGGTTGGTAGGAATAATCCCTGTTGCAGAGAATGCGGGGCTTCCCAAAAAGGAACCGCTTGTTGCAAATGGGTTATTCTGTGTAAAAGTGCTCAGGCTGATACTGGTACCGATCGTTAATCGGTCGGTGGCTTTGTTTTGCAAGTCCACTTTCAATCCGGCTCTTTTAAAATCAGCCTTGGTAACGATTGCTTCCTGCAAAGTGTAATTACCTGAAACACGGAAAGTGGTTTTATCATTACCACCGCTTAAGCTCATTTCATACGTAGACATTTTTCCGTTGCGGAATGCCGCATCCTGCCAATCGTATGTTGGTAAGGCGGCTGCGGCTGCTTTAGCCTGATCAACCGTTGTAATACCTGTAAGGGGAACACGCAGTTCGTTTAATACTGTTTGCAGTACCGATAGATTATCCCATGGCAGGTTATTCGCATTGCCATAAGCTTCTGCCCTTAACTGGAAAAATTCCTGTGCATTCGACATTTGCAATTTTTTCAGCAGCGTGGCATAACCTGTATTATAGTTAACATTGAATTTTGTTTTACCGGCTTTACCTTTTTTGGTTGTTACAATCACAACACCGTTGGAAGCATTGGAACCATAGATGGCAGCACTTGCTGCATCTTTTAATACATCGATTGACTCGATATCATCCGGATTTAAGAATGCCAGAGGGTTGTTTTGGGTAAAACCGCCATCCAATCTTGTATTAAATTGAACTCCGTCAATAATATACAATGGATCGTTACCTGCCAGCAATGAGCCCTGGCCTCGGATACGCACATTAATGGCGCCGCCGGGGATACCGTTATTGGCTTGTACCAATACACCTGCTGCTTTTCCCTGCAAAGCCTTATCAATAGACAGGTTTGGCTGGTTTTCAATTTCCCTGGCTTTGATGGTTGAAATGGCACCCGCCTCATCTCTTTTCTTTCTTACCTGGTAACCGGTTACCACAACCTCTTCCAGGGGATCTACTCTTTTCTTCAAAACAGCCGTGTAGGAAGACTGGCTGCCTAATGTAATTTCAAAAGCTTCTGATCCTACATAGGATATAACCAGTGCTTTTGTATTGGTTGGCACTGAAATAGAAAAAGTACCGTCTGCTTTTGTTAAAACAGCAGATTTGGAACCTTTCACCATAACAGAAGCCCCTTCCTGGGCCTTACCCGCCTCATCAGTTACCTTTCCGGTAACAGTTCGGTTTTGTGCCATTGTTTGTGTTACAGCAAGTAACAGGCACAAGGCAATTGTGACAAATTTTCTCATTGTTCAGTTTTTAGTTATTGGTTACTTAAAAATAATCAACACACCCCTAATAAAACAACGAAAGACGGAAAAAAGTTGCTTCTGGTTGCGTGTTTTATCCAATAAGCCATAACTTTTAGTTATACCCCCATTCCTAATAGTAAAAATTTGCGGTTTTGTGCATAAAAAAGCCGCCTGGTAAACCAGGCGGCTTTTTTGCTATTTATACAATGTTTATTTATCCCACCAAACACGTACCAACAAATCTGCTTTTTGTCCGGGGCAGCTTTTGTTTGCATCAATTTCACTCTGAGGATAAGGCAATGAGCGTGGAATAGCAGTTGTAACTGCATTTACCACTTTGGTCAGAACCGGATATCCTGTTCTTCTCCAGTCGCTCCATGGTTCCTGCATAACCCCATAATTGGCAATGTATTTTTCGGTAATGATCTGTTTCAGTTTATCATCATCTGTTCCGGCCAATACGCCATAGTTGGTTATATAAGTGGCAATATCTGCTGCTGCTACACCTGCATTCTGCATGCTGGCAGTGATACCGGCCTGGAAGAATGTTTGAGCAACACCGGGTGCACCATATAATGCTGCTTCTGCTCTGATGAAATTGTATTCAGCAAAAGTGAGCATTCTGATTGGTGCTACGCCATCATAGGTAATGCCTCCTGTTGCAGGCAATGGATCCAGAGAACCATCTGCTTTTGGAGTTCCACCTGTACCCGCACCTCTCAAAAATGTATGCATCCTGGAATATTTCTGCGACTGTGCGTCTGCAGCACCGGCACCTACATAAGCAGTAGAACTGAATGGGAATGGGGTGAAATAGAAGGGCCTTCTTGGGTCGCTTTTATCATTCATGGTATTCACCAAAGTTTTATTCGGGAACAGGTAATTGGTCCTGTTGATTTCAAACTGGTGAATAGGGTTCTGGCGATTGGTAACATTGAAAAAAGGCATTTCAAAATTGTCTGCGTTGGCAGCAAAGAAACTTACTCCGGCCTGGTTAACCAGTGCAGTAATTTTAGCCACCATATCAGCCTTATTCACTTTTGAATAGTGAATCAGCAGGCGCAATTTCAGTGTATTACCAAATTTGATCCAGTTGGCTTTTTTGGCAGAGAAAGCACCTGAATAGATGGTTGAGTTGGTACCCGGAGCCAGTCCCGTAGAAGTACTGTTAAGGTCGGCCAGGGCCTCATCAATCATCGTTAACAAGGATGCATAAATAGCAGCACCATCGTCGTATTTAGGTGAGGTATTGGCACTGCTTAACTGTGTTTCACTAAAAGGCACATTGCCAAATGCATCCACGATATGCTGATAATTGTAAGCTTTCAGCAATTTGGCCACACCCCGGTAATAAGGAGCATTCTGTGCGTTTGCCAAACGGATGATTACTTCAATGTCATTCAATGTGGTGGCATAGAATGTGCTCCACAGGTTGTTTACATCAGAAGACTGTATCAGGTATTTTTCGTACTGCTGGGTTTGAGTTTCACCGCCGGTTGTTTGGCCGGAAAACTGCTGGGTCAGCAATGCTCCATAACGGAACAAATCGCTACCGCCCATGAATCCTGTATTTACCGTTACGTTGGTTAACAACAGGTCAATCGGTGCAGCCGTTTCCACAATTCTGTCCGGATCCGTATTGATGTCCAGGTATTTTTGACAGGAACTAAGTCCTATCAAAGTAATAGCTGAAACTGCAATTAATATTTTTTTCATTGTCAATTATTTATTGAGTTGATAATGTTTGATTAGAGTGTTAATCTAAGGTTTACACCAAGCGTTCTTGTAGAAGGATTGGCATTAAACTCAAGACCTGAAATATTGTTGGTACCAAAAGCATTTTGTTCCGGATCCAGGTGTGGATAGTCTTTTGCTTTCAGGTACAGGTTACGTCCGAACACGCCAAACTCAATATTACCGAATGGTGTTTTATCAATCAGCTTCTTAGGCAGTTTCATGGTTAAGTTCATTTCTCTCACACGGAACCAGGAAGTACTTACCATAAACCCTTCTGCTGCTACATATTTACCAGAGTTACCCCAGTACTGGTCTGCACGAATGGGAATATTCACAACCACTCCTGTTGCATCAACGCCTTCAAACTGATAGTTGCGCATTGGGGTTACATTGTCCTTATCAAATCTTGGCAGGGAAGCTGTTTCAACTACTGCTCCATTTCTTCTCAAATCTGCCAGGTTTCTGCTGTAGATATCTCCACCTTCACGGATATCAAACAATAAGTCCAGTGTGAAATTCTTGTAAGTAAATGTGTTGGTAATGCCAATGGTATATTTTGGATTGGAATTACCAATTTTAAATACGCCGGATGTTGGCAAAGGCAGACCAGCATTGGTTCCTGTGGTTTGAAGAATCAGGCTACCGCGTGTATCGCGCTGGTACATGTTACCATAGATAGCACCGTATTCTTCACCCTCAACCAATCTTACGTTAGGAGTGGTAAAACCACCCAGGGTAATCACCGATACGCCGGGAGCCAGTTTGGTAACAATACTTTTAAACTGTGTATAGTTTGCATTGATAGTCCAGTTGAAATCCCTTGTTTTGATTGGAACCAATCCCAATGTTAACTCAGTTCCTTTTGTTTCAATTTCACCTGCATTCTGGAACAGGGATGTTACGCCGGAAGTAGCTGAAACAGGCACTCCGAATAAACCATCCGTTAATTTACGCTGGTAATAGCTGGCCTGAATGGTTACTCTGTTATCAAACAAGTTCAGGTCTGTGCCAATTTCCCATTCTGTGGTAAACTCCGGTTTCAGGTTAACGTTACCGGCAGAGTTTGAAATGGTATATCCTGAGAGGCCATTAAAAGGATAAGCAATGCTGGGACCGAATCCATCAGCAGCTCCGCCCAATGCGGCATAGTTATCGGTATTGTAAGCAGGAGCAGCGCGACCCACTTTACCATAGTTGGCCCTGAGTTTCCAGAGATTCAGGGTTTTGCTTTTCAGCGAAGGAATCGCATCCGTCATCACTACACTCAATGCTGCTGCAGGGTAGAAGATAGACCTGTTACCCGGAGCCAGTGTAGAGGCAAAATCATTTCTTGCTTTTACATTCAGGGTTAACCATCTTTTATAATCTACCACTACATCACCAAACAAACCAATGGTTCTGACCTGGCTGGTTCCAACAGCAGGGGTATTCAATACGGTAGCATTGCTGATCTGGTCAAAACCACGAATGGCCAAACCAGTGCTTCTGGCAGAAAAGGAATTGGAGAAATTATCAAAAACCTCATTACCCACAGTTGCAGATACATTGAAATTACCGAACTGTTTCTGTGCATTTAAAGTAAGGTAAGAGTTCAGGTTACGCAAACTGCTTCTCGCTTCAACGATACCGCCGGTTCCGTTGGCACTGGTATTTCCACCACCGCGGGCACCAATCTCATCATAACCATGAGAGCGGAAAGACTGAACATCTCCACCCACTTTCAGATCGGCATTGATCCAGTCATTAAATTTATAATGCAGTCCCAGGTTTCCGAGGAAACGGTTTACTTCATCATTGTAACGAACATTTTCGATGGCCCAATAAGGATTGTCTTCTCCACCATAGAAAAGCTGGCTGCCCTGTGCATCATAGTAAGGCAGGTTGGTTAAATCATAGCTTCTTGGTGTAAACAAAGCACGGAATACCGGATTGGATAACTGGTTACCCTGCTGTGTTCTGATAGAAGCAGTATTGTTTACACTTAAATAAGTACTAACAGATAATTTACTGGTTACTTCAGAATTCAGGTTTACTGAAAGCACGTTTTTGCTTAATTCATTTGCTTTGAGTACATAGGTTTCTTTGGTATTGTTATAAGAAACACGGTAAGTTGTTTTGTCACTTCCACCACTGAAACTAACGGTGTTCTGGCGATTATAACCATTCTGGAAAATGTCGGCAACATTGTTAGGGTATGCTGTTAGTGCCTCCGGTTTGCCAAAATAGTTGGTAACTGTTTGACCCAGTATTCTTGGGCCCCATGAAGTTGCGGCTAGTGGGTTATAGATTCCTACCGTAGTTGTTGAAGTAGCTGCTCCGGTAGAAGTTCCCTGTCCGTATTCATTTTGGTATTCAGGCAGTTTGTTTACTGAAACAACCTGGTAAGAAGAATTGAAATCGATGCTGTTTTTGCTCTTGCGTTTACCTTTTTTAGTGGTGATCAAGATAACGCCGGCCGCACCTCTTGAACCGTAGAGTGAAGTAGCTGCTGCACCTTTCAATACAGTCATTTCTTCCACATCATCCGGATTGATATCGATGGCGCGGTTGGAATTGGTTACACCGTTTTGCAGGGCAACACCACCACCACCATTATCAATAGGCACTCCGTCAATCACAAATAAAGGGGCGCTGGAACCTGTCATGGAAGTATAGCCCCTGATCAGGATAGCAGAACCGGCAAAAGATCCACCGGTACCTCCGGTACGAACACCGGCAATTTTTCCAACCACCGCATTGGTAATATTGGTGTTTTTAACTGCGGTTAAATCTTCCCCGGAAATAACGGGGGTTGAATAACCCAGTGTTTTTTTATCCCTTTTGATTCCAAAAGAGGTTACCACTACTTCTGTAAGGTTATCATCCTTGGCAGATAATATGGTATTGATTGTTGTGGAAGAACCCAGGTTTACTTCTTTGGCAGCAAAATTTAATGCTGAAAAAGTAAGGGTTTGTGCTTTGGGAGGAACTGATAGTTTGTAGTTTCCTCCTGCATCAGTAGTTGTACCGGTGGTTGTACCCTTTACCAATACAGTTACCCCGGCGATGCCGGCACCTTTGTCGTCTGTGATCTTTCCCGAAACCGTACGTGCGTTCTGCGCAACTAATTGCGTAGCAGCCAATAGGGTCAGAAAGCACAGAAAAAGGACTTTTCTCATGGGCTTTTAGTTTTAGTTTTTAGTTAAATTCAAAGTTAATCCTGAACTGCCTAATATAGTCAGCTAAACAGATGATTTTGCTGCTTTTTTTAAAATTTTAATCCCGCCTGCTCCTAAAAAGCTGTTTTAGCCCTTTTTTTTGCGTGAAGTGCTGATAATCAATACCGGAAGCAGTACCAGATTGGTAACTGTGCCCACCACCAGGGTAAGTGAAGTGAGCCAGCCCAGGGCCTTGGTTCCCCCAAAATCGCTGAAACAGAATATGATAAACCCGGCGATTAATACCAGGGAGGTATAAATAATACTGATACCTGTATGCCTGATGGTTTGAACCAGGGTAAGCGAGACCGAATCTTTGAAATGCGGGAGTTCCTGTTTATAATTAATTAAGAATCTGATAGTTACGTCAATTGCGATGCCTAATGCAACACTAAATACCAGTACGGTAGACGGTTTTAAGGCGATACCTGTCCATCCCATTACTCCGGCAGTTACAATCAAGGGAATCAGGTTGGGGATCAGGGAGCAAACCAGTATACGGAATGACCTGAACAGGTATAGCATACAGAGGGTTATCAGCAAAAAAGCCCAGAAAATACTTTCTTTCAGCCCTTTGATGATAAAACTGGAGCCTTCCAGAAAACTGATGCTGCTGCCGGTAAATGTTACTTTATAGGAAGCAGTATCAAAAATTTGCTGTGCTTTTTGTTCAAAATCTTTCAATAAAACGGGCAAACGGGCGCTTCCGATATCTTTCATGTTAATACTGATCCTGGCCATTTGCTGGGAACTGTCCATGAAACTGCTGATGAGTTTGGTAAGTCCTTTTTTGCCGTTGGCATTGCTATCTGTTTTGGATTGCAGGTATGGTGCCATGAATAGCAGGTCTGATTCATAAGGCAAAGCATAGCTTAAAGAGTCGCCATCGAAATAAGCCTGTTTGGCAAATTTTAGCCCTTCCACAAAAGAAAGTGGCTTGGCTGTTGCGGGATTCTGGGCAATATAATTGGAGAGTTCATCAATTTTTTCAATCGGTTTTGCCCGGAAGATTCCTTTTTTTCTTTTGGTATCCACCACAATTTCCAGGGGCATTACGCCGCCGAAATTCTGTTCAAACCATTTGAGGTCGGTGTATATTTTATCATTTTTAGGAAGGTCATCTACGATAAATCCTTCGCTTTTGATTCGAAAAATTCCGATGAGTGCAAAAGCAGTAATAAGCAGGGTAATTCCATAAACCCAGCGGGAATGGTGAAAGGTCCATTTTTCAATTTTTACCAGTATTTTTTCCAGGAGGGCGTTATCGAGGTAACGGGTATGTTTTTCTTTAGGTGGGGGAAGGTAGCTTAATACGGAAGGAATAAAAATCAGGGATATCAGAAAAAGGGCCATGATATTGATTCCTGCCACTGCGCCAAACTCTTTCAGCAAATCGCTATGGGTTAAAGCAAATACAGCAAAACCGATGGCTGCCGCAATATTACAGAAAAGGGTAACAATGCCCATTCTGCCAACCATGGTAATAAGTGCTTCTTCTTTATTTTGAATATCGCGGTAGGCTGTATGGTATTTGTTTAGAAAATAGATGCAATTAGGGATTCCGATCACTACTACCAGTGGCGGGATAAGTGCGGTTAAGAGGGTGATTTTATAACCAAACAATACCAGTGTACCCAAACACCATACCACGCCCATGCCCACTACCAGTAAGCTCATAACTGTTGCACTGAAAGAACGGAAGAAAAGAAATAAGGTAAAAGCAGATAAGAGCAGTGAGCCAATCAGGAACCAATTCATTTCATCTTTTATTCTATTCCCAATTGTGGTTCTGATAAAAGGAAGACCGCTGGTATGAACGCTTGTTTTTGCTGTTTGTTCAAACTTATTTACTTCCAGCAAAATATCATTGATCAGCCTTGTACGGCTTTTGCTGTTAATGGTGTCTTTGTTTACACTAACTGCCAGTAAATATGTTTTTGTATCGGGGTTGTACAGCAGTTTTTTATAGAAGGGCAGGTTTTCAAAAACGGTTCTGGCTGTATCCAGGCTTTGCTGTGCTGTATAGGGGTACGTAAATATTTTTTCGGGAACCAGCTTATGCAATAGGCTGTCATTACGCAGGTTCACCACTTCTGGAACGCTTAATACATCGGTAACACCGGGTATTTTTTTTATGGATTGATGTAATTCTCCTACCGCATTAAAAAAGGGGACCGTATAAAAGCTGTCGGAGGCGATGCCGATAACCATGGTATTTCCATCGGCTCCGAATTTTTTCAGGAAAGCCTGGTAATCGCGGTATTTGACATTATCGGTAGGAAGAGCCCTGGTAAAATCGTAACTCAATTGCACTTTGGAAGCCTCCCATCCCATGAAAGCTGTTGCAAGTAATAAGAATAGTAATAGTGTTAATCGGTTCTCTAAGATGAATTTGCCTGTTTTATACCACATGTGAATGAGTGCTAGATAATTTACTACAAAGAAAGTAATAAAAACGCAGATGCTGCCTTCCTGATTCAACGGGTTGTGTAAGGTATTATCACCGAGATTTTATTTGACTGATTTTATCGGCCTACTTAACACTTAATTTTAAGTAACCGATAGCAATCTGTTGTTTTCTACGAACAGCTGTTTGTTTTTGGTTTCTATCCAATATCCATGAAAAAGAACAGGTATAGATATCTGTTATCACTGCTTATATGCATGTGCCCGGTCATTGCTATAAATGCGCAGGGTGTATGTTCCAGCAGTGCGCTGGCACCCGTATTCAGCCAAACTTTTGGCACGAGTGCTGCTTCTACTACCAAGAGTAAAGTACCTGCCGGTTTTACCACAAACTATACATTTAACGGGAACCCAACTGCCAGCAATCAATTGAAAGACGGGCAATACATGGTTACCCCATTGGTACAGAATTCTCTGAAAACGGATTGGGCGGTTGGGGGTGATCATACCGGTGATGTAAATGGCAATATGTTTTTGGTTAATGCGGGTACAGGCGCTTCTTTATTTTTTACCCAGCTGGTTACCAATCTTTGTCCGGGCTCTATTTACAGTTTCTCTGCCTGGATGGCCAATGTAAATACCGTTTCCAATACCAAGTCTATTTGCGGTTCGGGGTTGGTTTATCCGAAAGTTACTTTTAATATTAAAAGCACGGGTGGCGCGTTGCTGGGAACATTTACCACTGATACCCTTCCACTAACTGTTAACAGAACAGTAGCACCAAATTGGCAAAAATATGGATTTCAGTTTGCCCTTCCTTCAGGAACTACTTCCCTCATACTTGAAATGGTTGATTTTTACGGGGGCCAGCCCCAATG
This sequence comes from Bacteroidota bacterium, assembly GCA_039795695.1. GTDB lineage: Bacteria > Bacteroidota > Bacteroidia > Chitinophagales > Chitinophagaceae > Sediminibacterium. The sequence continues at coordinate 3,243 of JBDKLG010000057.1, read as the reverse complement.
CGGTAATGACCTGGCTATTGATGATATTGTATTTTCTGCATGTACCCCTGATGCTACGGCTACTTTAAGTACTGCATCGTCTATCTGTTCGGGCACAGCTACTTCCATACACAGCAGTATTGTTAATAGTCCTTACAGTAATCCCGCTTATCAATGGCAAAAAAGTATGGATGCAGGAACAACCTGGACAAATGTAGGCAGTGCGGGAACCACAGCAGCTAATTATACCATCTCCAATGCAACAGTTGCTGACTCGGGGATGTATAGAGTGGTGGTTGGTCCGGATATCGCCAGTTTGTCCAGCGCCACCTGTGTTACTGCATCCAATGCAGTTTCGTTATGGGTGAACCCCATTCCCTTGCTTTCTTTGACTTACCAGAATACGCTATGTGCACCTGCAAATTTGTCCATCACTTCAGTTGTGTCGAGCGGAACACCGGCATATAGTTATAGCTGGTCGGGGCCCAATGGTTTTACTGCAACCAGTGCGAATGTATCCATCCCCAATATTTCCCCAACACAGGCAGGTCAATATACTTTGACCGTAACCGATACAAAAAATTGCAGTGCGGTAAAATCGGCTTCCATCGCTATTTATCAAACCCCCGTTGTTTTGCCTGTTACCGGGTCTGCCGGTGCTTGTGCGGGAACCGGTTTGCAGTTAAGCGATCTTACGCCGGGTGGTGTATGGAGTACGGATAATAGTGCTGTTGCAACAGTAGACCAGTCGGGAACTGTTTCATTGTTATCAGGGGGCAGTGCAATCATTTCATATACCCTGAACAACCAGGGTTGTACAGCATCTTCTTCCAAAACCATTACGGTTGCAAGTGTGGTAATGCATCCTGATGTGATTGAGTGTAATAATGGTATTACCCATTTCAGTGCAACCGATACCTACTATGCTGTTAGCTACAGCAATAGCAACCCGGGCAATACCTATAGTTGGCAGATTAGCGGTGGGCAGTTTTCTTACCAGGGTTCTTCTACTGCAACCTCACAGTATCCCAATGTTCAGTTACAAACAGGGTATAGTTATCAGGCCGTGGTACTATTTACCACCAATGGGGTTAGCTGCAGCGATACACAAATGATTTATAAAAATGTGACTGCTGCCGATACCATCCTGAATGCGCATGACACAACTGTTTGTTATCATTCCGGGCCTATTTATTTGTCGGGCGCAGTGTCTCCTGTTACCAATGTTGTTACCTGGACAAGTTCAGGAACAGGAATATTTTCAACGCCCAATACTTTAACAACTACTTATACGCCAAGTATTGCAGATAAAGCAGCAGGCCTGGTGAAACTCTATTTATCAGGTTCCTCTTCTTTAAATGCGACAGGAAATTGCGGAAACAGTGTGAGTAAAGATTCGATGGTGCTTCGGATATACCCGGATAATACGGGATCAAATATGGTTCAATCCATTTGTTCCAACACTGCCTTAAATTTTATTCCGCAATCGGCAATTCCGGGCAGCAGTTTTTCCTGGTCTTCTGCCATAGTATCCGGTTCATTAACCGGCAATTCCCCTGCAGGCACCGGAACCATCAGCGACTCGCTTGTGAATACATCCGCTAATGCAGATGCAGTTGTGGCTTATACAATTACCCCTTTTGCTTTTACACCTACCAACAATTCCTGTCAGGGAACCCCATTTACTTTAACCGTTACCCTTAAACCCAGGCCCGTACTAAGCATCAATAACCTTGTTCCCGGTTTATGTACAGGAACTAAAACGAATATTCAATTCAGCAGTTCAATAGCCGGCTCATTGTATACCTGGACTTCGGGGATTTTATCAGGAGCTGCGTCGGGCAATTCTTCCAGCCTTAGCGCAGCTGCAACAAATACCATTACTGATTCACTGGTAAACGGTTTTTCTTCCAATACTACTGTTCGATACCAGATAACTGCAACATCGCCATCGGGCTGTACCAGAACTGTTGCTACCGATGTTTTAATACAGGCATTACCAAGTGTTGCTGTTGCAGGGGCAGATCAGCAGGTTTGCAATATTGGTTCAGTAGTATTAAGTGCCAATACCCCGGCAACGGGAATTGGTAACTGGAGTTTTTTATCCGGACCAGGTTCAGTGAGTTTTGCCAACAGCAGTTCACCGTTCAGTGCTGTTACGGGTTTAATACCCGGCACCTACCAATTGGTTTGGTCTACAGCCAATGGCAGTTGTGCCAATTCAAAAGATACGGTTCGTATCATCAATTCTCCGCAAACAGTTGGTGGAACAGTAAGCGGCAGTGCAGTGGTTTGTGAAGGGGTTAATGCAGGACAGGTAATCCTTACCGGTTATACAGGTAGTATCATTGGCTGGGAATCCTCTGCCGACGGGGGTTTGAGCTGGCTTGCCATTGCAAATACAAGTGCTCAGTTAAGCTATAGCAATTTATCTGCCACTACACTATACAGGGCTATCCTGCAAAGTGGCAATTGCAGTTCGGTTGTTTCCAATCCCGCAACTATCACCGTTAACCCACTAACCGTACCGGGTATTTTGAGTGCCAATGCAGTTGTTTGTGCAGCCAGCAATAGTGGAACCCTTTCACTTAGCGGTTATACAGGTGCTATTCTAAGATGGGAATCATCTACCGATGGTGGTAATAGCTGGCCCATAACCATTGGGAATACCACGAATAGCTACCAGTATACCAACCTCAACAATACGAGTTTATTCAGGGTTGTGTTACAAAATGGTATTTGCGGTGCTGCCAATTCAAATCCCGTTACCATTACCGTAACGCCACAAACCATTCCAGGCTTATTAAGTGCAGATAATACTGTTTGCGCAACGGCTAATTCAGGTACCCTCGTTCTTGCAGGATATACAGGCAGTATCCTGAACTGGGAATCCTCTGCCGACAATGGCAATACCTGGAATCATATCGCTACTACCGGTAACAGTTACACTTATACCAATTTAAACAGCAGCACTATTTTCAGGGCATTGGTGCAAAATGGAGTTTGCAATTCATTGTATTCAAATACAGTTACCATTACCGTGCTACCCGCTGTAACCAATGCCAATGCAGGACCTGATCAAACCCTCTGTAACATAACATCCATCGGGCTTGCAGCCAATAGTCCTGTTTCGGGTACCGGTACCTGGTCTGTTTTACCGGGTGCTCCATCAGTGGTTAGCATTGTCAATCCTTCTTCCCCAACATCTACCGTTAATGGTTTGGTGGTTGGTACCTACCGTTTTGTATGGACCATCGCCAACGG
>JBDKLG010000056.1:0-16592 GCA_039795695.1 Bacteroidota bacterium | reverse complement strand
CGGCATTCAATATTCAGGTTGCATTTTGCGGCATCACTAAACGACTTAAAAAAGTGGAAAAACATTTCCGTAGGCATTTCTCCCACTTTTTCCCTGGTGAATATTGCATTCCACACGATCCAGTTACGACCGCCAAAATCGATGAGCACTTTGGCTTCTGCCTCATCCATGGGTAAGGCGAACCCATATCTTTCCATTCCCTTCTTATCAACCAGGGCCTGTGCAAATGCTTCTCCCAATGCAATGCCCGTATCTTCGATGGTGTGGTGCTCATCGATATGCAGGTCTCCCTGGGTAAGAATGGTGAGGTCCATTTTACCGTGGCGGGCAATTTGGTCGAGCATGTGGTCAAAAAAGCCCAAACCCGTATGAATATTGGATTTCCCGCTTCCATCCAGGTTTAGTTCTACCTGAATTTTTGTTTCGCTGGTATTTCTATTGTGTACAACAGCACGTAAACCCATTTTCAGAAAACTGTAAATATCCGGCCAGTTGTCTGTTTCCAATACAATAACAGGCCGCAGATTTTTTTCCTGCTCCTCTGTTAATGTATGCAAGGAAGATTTCAGGTAGATGGCTTTACAACCAAGGTTTTTAGCCAGCTGGATATCGCTCCATCGGTCACCAATAACAAAGGAATGGGTTATATCAAAAGCATCATTGTCAATCAAGTGCTGCAGCAATGCAGTGCCTGGTTTGCGGGAAGGCTGGTTGTCTTTGGCAAATGTTTTATCAATCACCATTTCATCAAATACAAAGCCTTCACCTTCCAGGGTACGAAGCATTAGCTGATGATAGGGATAAAAATCTTTTTCGGGATAGGAAGCCGTACCCAATCCATCCTGGTTGGTAACCATTATTTTGTAATAATCCAGTTCTTTGGCAATAGCAGATAAGGCAGTAATGGATCCCGGAACGAAGGCAGTTTTTTCAACTGTATCTACCTGAAAATCTGAAGGGGGCTCCTGTAATACCACACCATCCCTGTCAATAAAAAGAATGCGCTTCATATCTATTTTGTTTTGGCCCTCTCCAACTTAACTTCAGCTGCAGTAACTGCAGAGGCTTTGTTTGTCCAACTGTTTCTGATATAGGTTAACACATCTGCAATCTGCTGATCCGTTAACTGTGCCTGGGGCACCATAATATTGCTGTAAGTTTCTCCTTCAATCTCAATTTGTGAAACTCCTTTCAAAACAGTTCTGATCAGTTTCGCTTTATCATTGCCCCTAACCGCCATTGCGCCATCAAGTGGTGCATTCAAATGCGGAACACCTCCTCCATCCACCTGGTGACAGGCCAAACAGGTTGCCTGGTAAACCTGCCTGCCCCTCTAGGCTGAGGCTTTCAAACCTGAAACAGTTGCAGTAGTGCCTGTTTTATTTGCTGTCGGATTTGTTTTAGCTGCTGTGGTTGTTTTGTGTACCGTTTGAAAACTCATGAATGCAAATAAACACAGTAAGCCGGAGATCATTTTTTTCATCAAAATCTTATTTCCCATTATAAATAATTCTGTAAATAGTTCCCTTTACATCGTCTGAAACATAGAGGGAACCATCGGGGCCTTCGGCTAAACCACAGGGTCTATGGGCTGCTCCCCTGGTTCCCATTACCACTTCCAAACCGGAGAATCCATTGGCAAAAATTTCCCATTTACCTGAAGGCTTGCCATTTTCGAATGGCACAAATGCTACGTAATAGCCTTCCTGCGGCAAGGGGGCCCTGTTCCATGATCCGTGAAACGCAATGAATGCGCCATTTCTATACTTTGCCGGAAACTGTTTCCCACTATAAAAAAGCAATCCATTGGGTGCCAGGTGTGCGGGAAATACAACAGCAGGATTTATCGCATCCTTACCGCCTTCTGTTTTTCCATTTCCACCATATTCAGGAGCCAGCATTTTTTTGTTTTGTTTGGGATCAAAATAAATATAAGGCCATCCTGCATTGTCTCCCTTGTTAATGGCATACATGAGTTCAGCAGGTAAATCGGCATTGTCCTGGTCGGTATAAAAATCGGGGAACATCCTGTGTAAATCATCTCTGCCATGCTGCATTACAAACAATTGATTGGCCTGGTTATTCCAGTCGAGGCCTACCACATTCCTCAAACCCGTTGCATAGCGAATGCCATCGGCATATGTCTGGTTTAATTTATCGGCCCTGAACTGCCAGATACCGCCTGCAGAATCTAAAATGGGGCAGGGCATTTTTCCCTTTGACCCAACTGCACGGTCCTCTTCCTGGCATGAATTGGAATATGCGCCGATGTTTACATAGATATTACCCGCATTATCCAAAACGATGGATTTTGTTTCGTGCTGGTTTCCTTTTTTTAATCCGGTGATTATTTTTTCGGGCTGAGCCGGGTTAGCCGGTTCTCCTTTTTCGTTCAGCTTATAGCGAAACACTTCTTCATCAGATGATGCGTAGAGATAGCCATTTTTGATCGTCATCCCCGTACCGCCATAGTTGCCAAAACCACTTATCACATCCGATTTGCCATCACCATTGGCATCGTGTAATTTGAGGATGCCTTTTCCTTCTGCTACCCTTCCCATTATTTTAGCATAGATATCTCCCTCTGCAGTTACTGCAATATGTCTTGTTCTACCCAGGTTATCTGCTACTTTCAATGCACCAAATCCAGTGGGTAGTTTTAATCCTGCGTTATCGGCATCAGCAACAATTCCCGGCGCTTTTACCAATTTGAGCGAGTCTGCGGCAATCACAGAAAAGACAGAAAAAACAAAAGCTGTTACCTGCACTAAAAAAGGAAGGGTCTTTTTCATAGTTGTTTTATTTGAAGGATGAATTTACAATGAAACCGGCTAATTACATAGAATGTTTACCTGTTATACCAGTCCTGCATGGCATCTACCAGCAAAGTATTCTCTTTTTCGGTTCCAACTGTAATTCTCAGGCAGTTATCACAGAGTTTGACATTGCTCCTGTCTCTCACCACAATTCCCCTGGTTAGCAGAAAATCATAAATATTTTTGGCTGCTGCAATTTTTACCAGTAAAAAATTGGCATCGCTGGGATACACTTTTTCTACAGTAGGCATCTGTTCAAATACTTCCGCCAAAGCATTCCGCATATCAACCAATAGTTTAATCATATCATTCACCTGCCCCAGTTCGTCCAATGCTTTCAATGCCAGTTCCTGTGTTGCCTGGTTAATATTATAAGGAGGTTTCACCTTGTTTAAGATATCAATAATGGCGGTTGAGGCAAAAGCCATACCCAGCCTTAATCCTGCCAATCCCCAGGCTTTGCTGAAAGTTTGCATTACTACCAGATTGGGATATTCGGTAAGCTCCTGTAAAAATGTTTTTTGTTGGGAGAAATTGATATAAGCTTCATCAATTACCACAATCCCATTGAAATTATTGAGTACCGTTTCTATATCCATCCTGTTCAAGGAATTGCCTGTTGGATTATTGGGAGAGCAAAGCCAGATGATTTTGGTATTTGCGTCTGCCGACAATTCTAGGTGTACCAGGTCTAATTGAAAATCATCCAATAAGGGAACTTTCCTGGCTTCAACATCGTTGATATGGGCACTTACTTCATACATGCCATAGGTAGGCGGACAAATAATTACATTATCCTTTCCGGGTATGCAAAAACTTCTGAACAGTAAATCAATGCATTCATCACTGCCATTACCCAGAAAAATATGTTCGGAGCCGATACCTTTTACCATGCCGAGTTTTTCTTTAATGGCTTGCTGGTGTGGATCGGGATAACGGTTGTACCATTTGGTTAACGGAGAGCCCAGGCTATTTTCATTGGCATCGAGGAAAACTTTGGCATCTCCGCTGAATTCATCCCTTGCAGAGGAATACGGCACAAGCTGCTGAATATTTTTTCTCACCAGTTTTTCTAAATCAAATGACATAATAGAATATTATAAAAATTTTAGTTGATTCTTCCCGCAAAGAATAAAAAATGTAAAATACCCATTCAAAGCTGGTTACCCACGGCATTATCCTTGAACCACAATATTACCCATTTTCGAAACTATCCAACCTGATGCTAACCGCTTTTGCATGTGCATCAAGCCCTTCTGCTTTTGCCATTTGAACTACTGTATTGCCTATATTACCAAGTCCTTCTTTTGTCAATTGCTGATAAGTGATTTTTTTTACGAAGCTATCCACACTCACTCCACTATACGCTTTTGCAAAACCGTTGGTAGGAAGGGTATGATTGGTACCGGTTGCATAGTCTCCCGCACTTTCCGGCGAATAGCTTCCCAGAAAAACAGAGCCGGCATTCATTATTTTTTCGGCCAGTATTTCATCATTTTCACAGGCAATAATCAAATGCTCTGCCGAGTATCTGTTTACCAGTTCAATCGCTTCTTCCATATTTTTCAAAAGAATCAGGCGGCTATTCTCCAGTGCTTTTTCAGCAATCGGTTTCCTGGACAACTGGTTTAGCTGTTTTTGTATTTCAATCTGAACAGCACTAATCAAATCCGCAGAAGTAGTAACCAAAATTACCTGGCTGTCTGTTCCGTGTTCTGCCTGGCTCAACAAATCTGCTGCAACGAATGCTGGATTGGCTGTACTGTCGGCCAGCACACATACTTCACTGGGCCCGGCAGGCATGTCGATGGCTGTTCCTTCCAGTTGTACCAGTTGTTTGGCACAGGTTACGTATTGGTTACCGGGTCCGAAAATCTTGTATACCTGTGGAACCCTGGCTGTTCCGTAAGCCATTGCTGCGATAGCCTGCACACCGCCAATTTTGAAAATACTGGAAATACCGGTTAATTGGGCTGCATACAATATTGCCGCAGGCAGGTTTCCATGCTTATCCGGAGGTGAGCATAAAATCACTTCCCTGCAACCCGCAATTTTTGCAGGGATACCCAACATCAGGATGGTAGAAAACAGGGGGGCAGACCCACCCGGAATATACAGACCCACTTTTTCTATTCCCACAGTTTTCCTCCAGCATTTTATGCCGGGCATTGTTTCTATCACAGCAACTGTTGACAATTGTTGTTGGTGAAAAAGTTCAATATTGGCAGCAGCCTGGCGGATAGCCGTTTTCAGTTCGGCAGAAAGCAGTGCCCCGGATTCCTTGATTTCTTTTTCGGAAACAAGGGTATCTGTCAGATTTACCCCATCAAATTCAAGGGTAAACTTTTTTACTGCATCGTCGCCATTTTGCTTTACCTCTCCCATTACCGCTTTTACTTTTTGCAGCAAAGAAGAATGGTCAATGGCCGGCCGGGCCAGGATCCTTGTCCAGTCTGTCTTTTGGGGATATTTAATTATTTGCATACTTACCGGTCAATAAAGGTTCATACAATCATTTTTTCAATAGGCACCACTAATATTCCCTGGGCACCGGCTTCTTTCAGCTGTTCGATGATTTCCCAGAAATCATTTTCATTCAAAACACTGTGTACACTGCTCCATCCTTCTTCTGCAAGGGGTAATACCGTTGGGCTTTTCATGCCGGGTAATAATCCGATGATTTCTTTCAGTTTATTATTGGGCGCATTTAACAGGATGTATTTGTTGTTCTTTGCTTTTTTAACCGATTGAATCCTGAACAGCAAACGCTGAATCAATTGCTGTTTGGCTTCTGAAAGCTCGTTGTTTTTGATTAATACGGCCTGTGATGCTAAAATGGTTTCGGTCTCTTTTAAACCGTTCATGAACAAAGTTGATCCACTGCTCACCAAATCACAGATGGCATCTGCAAGCCCGATACCGGGTGCTATTTCCACACTGCCGCTGATTTCGTGAATATCGGCTTCAACTCCCCTGCTCTGCAGAAAATCACCAAGAATAACAGGATAGCTGGTAGCAATTTTTTTACCGTTCAAAATATGGATATCCGTATAGGTCTCACTTTTACGCACCGCAATACTTAAGCGGCATTTTCCAAAACCCAGTTTCTCGATTACGGCTACTTTTTTCTTTTTCTCATAAACCACATTCTCACCCACAAAACCGATATCGGCAACTGCGTCTTCCACATATTGGGGAATATCATCATCGCGGAGAAAATATACTTCAATGGGGAAATTACTCGCTTCCGCTTTCAGTTTGTTTACCCCGTTGCTGATGTCGATACCACATTCTTTCAACAGCCGGATTGAATCATCATGCAGCCTTCCGCTTTTTTGAATGGCCAGCTTGAGTTTCACAGGGTTGTCGGTTTCCATTTGTTTCATACAGTTTTATTTATACTATGTTTCCTGAAGGTCATACCCCCCTTCAGGTTGGGGGCAAGAAAAAAGGCCTACCAAACGGTAAGCCTTTTAATGTTTTATTGAGATTCACACAAAACACCTATAGCCTACCCAATGGGTAAGAAATGATGGTGCTGTGTATGGACGAATAATTTCATATCAGGCTACAAAAGTAAAGGCATCCGGATATAACTGCAAATTTTTTTCACAATGCAGCCAAACTGCCTTTAAATAGGCTGTTTTCTCATTATCTTGCTAAGCAAGGAACCCCTGTTTTATGAAAAAACTTACAATTGTTATCATTGGATTATGGGCATTTACCCTTGCGGCTCCGGATGCATTTGCCCAGGCAAAAAGAAAACTGATCTGGAGCGATGAATTTAATTACAAAGGATTGCCCGACTCCGGCAAATGGAATTATGATGTGGGTGGTCATGGCTGGGGGAATGAGGAAAAGCAATATTATACTTTCAAAGAACTGTCCAATGCGAGGGTAGAAAATGGCCTGCTGATTATTGAAGCAAAAAAAGAAAAGAAGGGGGAAAACAATTATACTTCGGCCAGATTGGTTACAAAGGGCAAGGGCGACTGGACCTATGGGCGCATTGATGTAAAAGCCAAACTGCCCAAGGGTATTGGATCCTGGCCGGCTATCTGGATGCTGGGTTCCAGCATGCCGCTCAAATGGCCCGATGACGGAGAACTGGATATTATGGAGCATGTTGGTTATGACCAGGGAGTAATTCATGCATCGGCCCATACCAAAAAATACTTTCACAGCATTGGCACGCAAAAAACAGCGGTAATCACTATGGCAGACTGCAGTGAAAAATTTCATGTGTATTCATTGGATTGGGATGCAGAAACCGTAACAATGCTGGTTGATGAAAAGCCCTATTTTACTTTTAAAAATGAGCATTCAGGTAATGATGCCTGGCCATTTTATAAGCCTTTTCATTTACTGCTGAATATTGCAGTAGGTGGCATGTGGGGTGGACAGAAAGGAATTGATGACAATATTTTTCCGCTGAAAATGGAAATCGATTATGTAAGGGTCTATCAATAAATTCAAAAAAACTACCATGAAAAAATCAATCAGAATTGGCAGTTTATGCCTGCTATTGTTGGGTTCCGTGTTAATCAACGGCCAGGATGCTATTGGCTACCAGCTTCCTTCAAAAGACATTGTTGACCTGCTTTTGGCAAAACCTACCCCATCGGTAAGGGTTGACAGCAAAGCTGAATGGATGTTATTAAGTGAAAGTAATTCTTATCCAACAGTGGAAGAATTAGGCCAGCCTGAGTTTCGCATAGCGGGACTTAGATTGAATCCAAACAACTTCTCTTCAAGCCGCCAGAATTACATCAATAATTTTCGTTTAAAAAATATCCGGACCGATAAGGAGTTTTCCATTGAAGGTCTTCCGGCAAATCTTTTGGCATCAGCTCCAGGCTGGAGCCCCTCTGAAACAAAACTGGCATTTACCCATACAAGTGCCAACAGGGTTGATTTATATGTGATTGACATTGCTGCAAAAAAAGCGATGAGGATAAACAAGCAGCCGCTAAATACCCTGCTGGGATCGGCTTTCACCTGGGTGGATGACAATACCCTATTGTATAAAGCAGCCACGCAATCTCCTTCGGCCGCACCCAAAAAACCCATTACGCCAAAGGGGCCAACCATTCAGCAGAGCCTGGGTAAAACAGCTCCCAGTCCTACTTTCCAGGACCTGATCAAATCACCTTACGATGAGCAGCTGTTCGAATTCTTTGCAACAGCAAAACTGGTGCAAAATAAAAATGGTGTTGAAACGACTATCGGAATGCCCGGGTTATTGAGCTCATTGGCATTATCACCCGACAAAAAATACATGTTGTTAAAAACCCTCAAAAAGCCATTCTCCTATCTGGTTACAGCCAATGGGTTTCCTGCTACCGTTAGCATCCATGATTTAAGCGGAAAGCTGGTAAAAGTATTGGCAGAACTCCCTTCTACAGAAGGGATAGCTTCGGGCTATGACAATACACAGAATGTGCCCAGGGCATTTGACTGGAGGGATGATGAAGCTGCCACCATTACCTGGGCAATGCCCTTAGACAGTGGCCTGATAAGGAAGCCGGTTGAATTCCATGATGCCGTATATGCACTTTCCGCACCGTTTACCGGCGAGGCAAAAGAGCTATTCAAAACCAAAATGCGCTACAGCAATACGAACTGGGGAGATGCCACACTGGCACTGGTTTCAGAGGTTTCCCGGGCCCGGCAAACAGGCCGTATCAGCAGATATAATACAAACAGCAATACGCTGGAACTTTTGTATGAAAGAAACCAGACAGATGCCTATAACAATCCGGGCACCCCTGTTACCATAAGAAATAAATTTGGCAGATCGGTTATACAAACCACCAATAATGGCAGCAAGATTTTAATGAATAATCCTGTAGGAAGCTCACCCAATGGCGACCTTCCATTTCTTGCAAAATTTGATTTGACCACCAGAAAAAATGAAATCATTTGGCGCTGCCAGGAAGGATTTTATGAAATGGTGGAAGAAGTATTGGATGCAGATAAGCTGGTATTACTTACCAGAAAAGAATCGCAGAAAGAGGTACCGAATTACTACATCAAAAATCTAATCCTGAGAATAGCCGACAGGCCCCTAACCAATTTTAAAAACCCTTACCCGCAACTGGAAGGCGTTAGCAAAGAAAAAATAAAATATAAAAGAGCCGATGGTGTTGACCTTACCGGGAACCTCTATTTGCCAAAGGGTTATAATAAGGACAAAGACGGGCCGCTCCCTGTAGTTATCTGGGCCTACCCGAGAGAGTTCAATTCTGCAGCAGATGCAGCACAGATCAGGGGTAGTAAAGACAGGTTTACCACATTAAGCTGGGGCTCGCCTATTTTTTATGTAACACAGGGATTTGCAATTTTGGATAACGCTGAAATGCCCATTGTTGCTACAAGCGCAGACAAGAAGCCCAATGATGATTTTATTGCCCAGTTAAAATTAAATGCGGAAGCAGCCATAAATAAACTGGTGGATATGGGTGTGGGCGACAGAAACCGTATTGGCATCGGCGGACATAGTTATGGTGCTTTTATGACAGCCAATCTATTGGCACATACCAATTTATTCAAAGCCGGAATTGCCAGAAGCGGAGCATATAACAGAACCCTTACCCCTTTTGGGTTTCAGAATGAAGACAGAACCTATTGGCAGGCCCCCGATTTGTACCACGATATGAGTCCCTTTAGTTATGCCGATAAAATAAAGACCCCGATTTTATTAACCCATGGTGAAATGGACGATAATACAGGAACTTTTCCGATTAATAGCGAAAGACTGTTTGCAGCAATCAAGGGAAACGGTGGTACGGTGCGTTTTGTGTATCTGCCCTATGAAGCACATGGTTACAGGGGAAAGGAAAACCTGCTGCATCTCTTATGGGAGCAGGGGCAGTGGCTGGAAAAATATGTGAAAGGATCTAAATAACAGTTCAAAAAAACAGCGTCTTTGCCTTGCGCAAAAGAAATCCGCAAAATGCCAGGGCGCTGTTTTATTAACAGCATATCAATGAAAACAATCGGTTTGATTGGAGGAACAAGCTGGGTATCCACCCAGGACTATTACCGGTACCTCAATGAAGGGGTTAATAAAAAACTGGGCGGTTTGCAATTTGCCCGCTGTATCATACACTCATTCAATTTTGCAGATATCCAGAAAAACAATGATGCCGAAGATTGGGAATCTACGCTGCAAATGTTTACGGAAGCCGCACAGGGACTGGAAAAAAGCGGTGCACACGCTATCCTGATTGGGGCCAACACCTTGCACAGAATTGCCGATGCTTTGCAGGAAAGAATCGGCATCCCCATCATTCATATTGGTGAAACAACAGCTGCGGCCATTTCAAAAAAAGGGTTGTCTAAAGTCGCCCTATTGGGAACCCGCTTTACCATGGAACTGAATTTTATCAAAGATAAATTGGCTGCCCATGCTATTGAAACCATTATTCCTGATGAGGCAGACAGGGCTTATATCCATGATAATATTGCTACTGAACTCGCCAAAAATGTTTTTACCGAAAACAACAAACAGGCTTATCTTAAAATCATCCATACGCTTATTGAACAAGGAGCGGAAGGCATTGTATTGGGTTGCACAGAAATCCCTATGCTGATCAAAGCTGCTGATGTTGCCGTACCTGTTTTTGATACGGCATTCATTCATGCAAGTGCTGCTGTGGATTTTGCTTTGGCTGAATAAATGTTTTTACTGCTTCAGTAAGCGATTGATTGTTTCTTCAAAATCTTTTTTCAGCACGGTATACCTGCTTCCCGTACCCGGTCCTTCAAAACCTCCATGAATAGAAGCTACGCGGCCCTCCCTGTTTATAAAAATGGTAGAGGGAAAAGATTTGATGGGTGTTAACTGCGGCAATGTTTTCTCTGTTCGCAAACTGTCTGAAACTGTTACTCCGGTATTCAATATGGTATACTGCACATCAAAGCGCTTTTTAATCATTTCGATACTTTTTTTGGAACGTTCCCTGTCGGTAGTGTATTCATAAGCGAGGGCGATGACTTCAATACCTCTATGTTTGTTCTTTTGATAGTATTCACTCAGGAAAGCAGTTTCGTCCATACAATTGGGGCACCAGGAGCCCATGATCTGAATGATGACTACTTTGTTTTTAAATTTTGCATCCGTAATGGAAACGGGCTGGTCATTCAAATCCTTAAACCGGAAATTCAATCGTTCTTCCCCATCTTTCAGGTACATTGCTGCCAGATTGGGCAAAGTAGCCGTATCATTTCTTATAGCTACCCATGGTTCCAATGTGGTGGCCCCATTGTAAAAAAAACCTTTTGACAGGCGGTTATCGTTATCAATTTTGGCAGTGAGCCGGAATGCATGGCTGCCATCGAATGTAGACAGTTCCATACTGTCGCCCTTAACTGTTCCATTCAGGTAACGATAATCTCCTGTAGGCGTTATAATGGTGCCGCTAAGCTTATTTCCTTTCTGTACCCATTGGCCAATGGCAGGACGGGTAGATTTGTCTTTTCTCTCAAAAGTCAAAGACCATTTTCCCGTAATAGTATTCTTCGGATTCATTAACATATCCCCACTTCTCTCAGAATCATATACGGCTTTGAAAGGCATGGTAAACCAGTTGGTTGAACTGCTTTTTTTCCAAACTCCTTCCCAATTTGTTGCAGAAACCCTTCTTGCACTAAAAGAAGACTCGAAAAAGGGCATTTCAAATTTTACGGAATCTGCTGTATAACTCATTTTATCTATCCTTATTTCTTCAGATCCGTTTACGATATAACCTACTTCCTTCTTCTTTTCCAATCGTATATCCAACCGAAAGGGGATTGCATTTCCATCGGCTCTTAATAGTTCCAGCTTCCAGGACCCTTGCTGTAGCTTGGTTTGAGCGGAAACAAGGAAAGAAAAAATCAATCCCCATACAAGTATTACCAGTCTGATTTTCAACATTTTTTTTGATTACTGCTGCAGGCGTACAAATAGTTTGCCAACTAAGTTTTTGCTAATTACAGCAGGGTGAATGATTGATTATTTTTTAAAAATAGGCAACTATTCGCATCGTACCGCACGAATCCCTGACCACTAAACAAACCGGGGTAGTCCCGGGCGATGATTTTTTGGATGTGTTCCATTGTCTTTCAGATATTGGTCTGTTTTGTCATGCTTGAGGAGATTGGGTACAAGTCCCGTTTTCAGGCACTTATCACCAATACCGGGCATCGCATAATTTATCCTTCACTTTTTTCACCGGCAATCTTTATCTTAGAACACTAAATCATTGACTATGCGATTATTGCTTGCCCTTTGTTTTCTTTGCTGTTTCGGTTGCCTGGCAGCTCAAAATTATTATTTATTTGCAGGCACTTATACTTCGGGTGGCAGTAAGGGCATCTATGTATATGATTTCAATTCCGTTACGGGAGAAATTAAGTGGGTTAGCAATACCGACAGCAGTGCCAACCCCTCTTTCCTCCGGATTTCTCCCAATGGGAAATATTTGTATGCAGTAAATGAAATTAGCAGGCAGCAGGCGGGTTTGGTAGCTGCTTATTCATTTAATGCCGCTTCAGGAAAACTGCATTTTATTAACCAGCAATCCAGCGGAAGCGAAAACCCCTGCCATATTTCCCTTACCAAAGATGGCAGATGGCTGGCAGTTGCCAATTATACCGGCGGCAGTCTTGCAGCTTTCCCCATCAATGCCGATGGCTCATTACAGCCTTTTACACAGCATATCATTCATAATGGCAAAAGTGTGAATACCCAACGACAGGAAAAAGCACATGTCCATTCCGTTTTCTTCTCTCCCGATGAAAAATACCTGCTTACTCCGGATTTGGGAATGGACCAGGTAAGCATTTACAACTTTAACAAACAGGATAAACAACCCTTAAAACCTGCTGCTACCCCTTTTATCCGGTCTGAACCGGGAACTGGTCCAAGGCATCTTGATTTTTCTCCTAATGGAAAATTTGTGTATGTACTGGAAGAAATGGGTGGAACAGTAAGTGTTTACAACTATAATAATGGCACAACCAGGTTTTTAGAAAGGATGCCCACGCACCCTGCAGATTTTAACGGGCAGCCCGGTAGTGCTGATATCCATATTTCTCCCGATGGTAAATTTCTATATGCATCCAACCGCGGGGAGGAAAACAACCTGGCCATTTTTTCTGTTGACCAGCTAACCGGAAAGCTTAATCCTGTTGGATTTCAGCCCACCGGAGGCATTCAGCCCAGAAATTTCATGATTGATCCTACGGGTAATTTTCTGCTCGTAGCCAACCAGAAATCCGGTAATATCGTTGTATTCAAAAGAGATAAAAACACAGGTCTGTTAAAACAAAATCCGCAGGTAATTGAAGTACCCAGCCCTGTTTGTTTACAAATGCTCAAAAAATAATTAAACCATCCCCATGCAAAACTGGAAAATCAAAACCTCCCTGTTTCTGAACTATTTTGTATTTGCTATTTTATTAAATAGCGTAGGTACAGTGATCCTGCAGGTACAAAACAATTATGGAATATCACAGGGCTCCGCTTCTGTGTTGGAAGCATTCAAGGACTTATCCATCGCAGTGGTTTCCTTTCTGGTTTCTTCCTACATAACCAGGATCGGCTACAAAAATGCCATGCTGATTGCACTGGGATTTGTAGCAGTAGTTTGTTTTCTCATGCCCTTGAGTTCCGGTTTTTTTACCACCAAATTGTTGTTTGCGGCCGTGGGCTCAGGGTTTGCGCTGATCAAAATGTCGGTATACAGCACCATCGGTCTGGTTACCAAAAATGAAAAAGAGCATATCAGCCTGATGAATTTTATCGAGTCCTTCTTTATGGTGGGTATTCTAACGGGTTATTTTATTTTCAGTTCATTTGTAGACAATAACAACCCGCAATCTACCGGTTGGCTAAAAGTGTATTACCTGTTAGGCGCTATTACACTGGCGGCTTTTTTATTATTGCTCAGCTCTCCCCTGGATGAATCGGCCATTAAAAACGGGGAGGCCAAATCAATGATGCGTGATTTTGGGAAAATGTTTCAGTTATTGGTTTCACCCATTGTGCTGGTTTTTATCTGCTGTGCCTTTTTTTATGTGCTCATTGAACAAAGTATCATGAGCTGGCTGCCCACATTCAATAACAAAGTACTGTTACTCCCTGCAGCCCTGAGTATCCAGATGGCCAGTATTTTAGCCGGTTCTACGGCTTTGGGGAGGTTTCTGGCAGGTGTGCTGCTTAAAAAATTAAACTGGTTTTTTGTGCTGGTGGGTTGCTTGCTGCTCGCTGCCGTTTTAGTGGTAACGGCAATACCATTGGCAGGAAAAGTATCGGGCCAACCCATTACAGGATGGGCCACTGCTCCCCTGGCTGCATTTGTTTTTCCACTCATCGGGTTATTGATTGCCCCTATTTACCCGGCAGTTAATTCCATCATTTTAAGTACACTACCCAAAAAAGACCATGGATTAATGTCGGGTTTGATCATTATTTTTTCTGCATTGGGGGGTACCACCGGTTCCATCATTACAGGTCAGATTTTTGAAAACTATGACGGAAAAACAGCTTTCTATTTTTCATTAATCCCGATGGCTGTGCTGGTCATCCTTCTATTTGCGTTTAAAAGACTGCAAACAAAATTCAAAGCTGCTAATTCCGTTGAACTATCCTAACTGAAGTACCTATGCCGCAGGAATCCCTTTTTTTTATTCAATCGCTATCGCCTTTGTATGAGGATGTACAGATGAGCAGTGTTTTTGCAGATTCAAAATATTTTGTAGATGCATTACCCCTTGCATCCAATGCATCCATTCTTCAGGCATACCGTGCTGAAAAAGACAAACCGGGTTTTTCCCTGTCGGATTTTGTGCAACAATATTTTCAGCTTCCCCCTCAACCAGACAGCCATTACCAATCGGCTAATAAACCACTGAAAGACCATTTGAACGAATTGTGGAAAGTATTGGGGCGCGATCCGGATGAAAAAGGCGGCACCCTTATTCCCTTGCCCTACCCTTATATTGTACCGGGCGGGCGTTTCAGGGAAGTATATTATTGGGACAGCTATTTTACCATGCTGGGTTTACAGGTTTGCGGGCGGATTGATATCATGGAAAACATGATCAATAATTTTGCCCATCAGATCGAAACAATCGGGTTTGTTCCAAATGGTAACCGGACTTATTACCTGAGCAGGTCGCAGCCTCCTTTCTTTGCATTGATGGTATCCTTACTGGCGGAAGAAAAAAGCGATGCTGTATTAATCAAATACCAGCCAGCACTGGAAAAAGAATATGGTTTCTGGATGAATGGCGAAGATTTTTTGTCGGATACAAAAAAAGAATACAGGAGAATTGTGGCAATGCCCAATGGTACTGTGCTAAACAGGTACTGGGATGATCTCGCAGAACCCAGACCGGAAGCCTATCTCGAAGATCTTCATGTAGCAAAGCAATCAGGCAGGGAGATGCAAACTGTTTATCGCCATATACGCGCTGCAGCCGAGTCTGGCTGGGATTTCAGCAGCAGGTGGTTTAGTGATGCAGGCAGCATGAAATCTATTCAAACAACCGATATCATTCCGGTTGATTTGAATTGTCTTATTAGTTTTATGGAAACTTTGCTGATTAAAATATATGATCTCCAACATGACCCGGTCAAAAAAAATGCATTGACGGAGAAGAGGGATGCAAGAGTAGAAGCCATCAATCTTTACTGCTGGAACAGGGAGAAAGAATTTTATACCGATTACCATATCACCGAAAAAAAACAATGGAATACCCTCAGTTTGGCCGGAGTTTTTCCCTTGTTTTTTGGGCTATGCAAACAGGAGGAAGCAAACCAAACAGCAGCTATGCTAAAAAAAGACTTCCTTCAGCCTGGTGGCTTGCTTACAACACTGAAAAATACCGGACAACAATGGGATGCCCCCAATGGCTGGGCCCCGTTGCAATGGATGGCATACAAAGGATTAAAAAATTATGGCCATACCGCACTTGCCCTGCAGATAAGATCCAACTGGATGAAACAGAATGAACATGTATACCAATCCACCGGTAAAATGATGGAGAAATACAATGTTACTGATACTGCTTCCAATGCCGGCGGTGGCGAATATCCTAACCAGGATGGTTTTGGGTGGACAAATGGGGTGTATTTGAAGATGGCCCACGAACAAATAAGCGGCCCTCATGATGATCTGTAAACAAGAACATCATCTATTCTCCTACCTATGTTTCCTATGTTTATGATGGTGGCTTTTGGGTGCAGGCATTGTTTTTTTTCCTGCTTCCACAATAATTTTTCTCTGGTGCTGTAATAAGCCCAGCCCAATCAACGCTATTCCAAGAAAAAGGAATACAAATTGTATGAGAAAGGTTTCGCCAAACAGGATCATCTGTACAATAATGAAGAGGGATAGTAAGATGCCCTGAAGCATAATCAGAAAAGAATAGCGCTTCGATTTTCTCCAGATTTCAATAACAACCATTGAAGAAGGTATCCCTACCGTAAACAACAAAAGCCACCCGGGCAGGCTATAGTCTTTAATCGGGCTCCCGTTTAATAAGTAAAAAGGCAAGCCAATGGAACTACCTGTTGAATCTGTAATCAGGTGATAGCTTCCATAAAATGCCCCTGCAATCAGTAAAAACAAAATTGCGAGTGTTAGCTGTCTGGCTGTCTTCATTTTTCTGTGTTTAAGCGTTCAAATTATGGTAGCAATAGAATTCGTATCATGCTGCTTTTAGTACCACCAGGCATGAATACAAAACCAGTTTCTTAATTAGCTGCGATGGCTAAAATGAATA
>JBDKLG010000055.1:0-9333 GCA_039795695.1 Bacteroidota bacterium | reverse complement strand
TTTTGGTGCAGGCAGCAATGCCCCATTGCCCTATATTCCTAAATCAGCTGCAGATGCTAATTTAAAAGACAATGGAACCTATACTGCAGCCCAACAATGGGCAGATATGGATGCATTTATTACAGGCGACAAATACCTGAATAGCAGACGCGGACAATACGCTGAAAGAAATGGTATGAGAACACCCTGGGTTCATGAACTGGATATGAAACTCATGCACGAATTCAAGTTAAGCAAAACCAATAGCAAACAATCCTTGCAGTTAAGTTTGGATATATTCAATGTGCTGAACCTGATTAACAATGATTGGGGGCATGTAACTTTTGTGACTAACCTGAACAATTACACAGTTAATTTCTTAAAATTTGTTGCTGATGCAAATGGAAAAGCAGTGGGTGCTCCTGCTACAGGGTATACACCTACCTTTAATTTTGTTAAACCTACCGGCATCAATAATCAGTATTACACAGTAGATCCCATCAATTCCCGCTGGCAGGGACAGTTGGGTATAAAATATATTTTTTAAGGAAAGTCAATCACAAAAAGAGGGCTTCGAAATTTTCGAAGCCCTCTTTTTATTGGTGCATTTTACCAGTTATTCATCTGCCCCGGAACAACCCTCTCAGGTTCTTCAATGGGATGTTCTTGCCATTTTGGGTCATAGCTTACAAACCAGCTAAGCCATAGGGTACGCGATAAACGCATGAGTATGGGCTGCATCAAAAAAAGCAAAGTAAAAGCAGTGCCCATCCAGTAAAAGATCCTGTTATCATCTATCGAGAAGCTCACACCAATCAATACTTTCCAGGCCACAAAACTGGCAGTAAGCAGGGCAATACTTAAAGCATAACTAACATAGCCCGTGCCATAATAAAAGCCAACTTCAATTTCGGTAGGCTGTCCGCAAACAGGACAATGTTCGTACATTTTTGTATTGTTCCTGGAATAAGCACTCTCCTGTAAAAACAATTTTCCCTCCCTGCATCGCGGGCATTTGTTTTTCAATAAACTGCCTATATAAAAACTTGGTCCGGAAGATTTTTTTGACATCTGCACCTATTTAATTACTGCAAGTTAAGCATAAACCCAGCTACTCCAATACCCGTTCCATCTGCATGCTTCTCGAACCCTTGATCAGCAAATGTGTTTCACGGAATTTTTGTTGCCGATACCATTCCTTTGCTTCAACCGAATTGTTGAAATAAATATAAGGCTGTGTCAGTTTTCCAAAATCTCCACCCACCAGTACCACTTCCTGCCAGGAATGGGCAGCAATCAGGGAAAGAATATGTTGATGCTCGGTAATGCTTTCAGGTCCAAGTTCCATCATCCCTCCCAGCATCAGCACTTTTTTATCAGCCCTCAGTCCGGCAAAATTTTCAATAGCAGCTTTCATACTGCTGGGATTGGCGTTATAAGCATCCAGTATAATATGGTTGGAATCTTTTTCAATCATCTGAGAGCGACTATTGGATGGGTGGTAGTTTTCAATGGCCGCTTTAATTTTTTCGTCAGGCACTAAAAAATACCTGCCAACCGCTACCGCACAAAGGATATTGGGCAAATTGTATTCACCTACCAGCTGGGTATGAATGGCTGTTTCAGTTGAAAAGCCCTTGACTATTTGCACTGCCAGAAAGGGCTCATTCGACAGGGTATTTCCCTGCACCAGTCCGGCTGTTTTTCCATATTGTACAATTTCAGGAATTCCCTTACTCATCGTTTGCAGGTAATCATAATCGGCATATACGAATGCGGTACCCTGGTGCTGTCTCAGAAAATCATACAATTCACCCTTGCCTTTTCTAACCCCTTCTTCCCCGCCAAAGCCCTCCAGGTGTGCTTTTCCGCAATTGGTAATCAATCCGTGTGTGGGCAGTGTATAACGGCAATAAGCTTCTATTTCTTTCTGGTGATTGGCCCCCATTTCAATAATGGCGATTGCCGCATCCTTTTTTATGCTTAAAATAGTAAGCGGCACACCAATATGGTTGTTGAGGTTACCCTCTGTGGTATAGGCAGTAAAATGCGCCGACAAAACAGCATAAACCAATTCCTTGCTGGTTGTTTTGCCATTGCTTCCCGTAATGGCTATAAAGGGGATATTGAACTGTTCGCGGTGATGTTTGGCAAGCAGCTGAAGCGTTTCCAACACGTTTTCTACCAAAATAACCTGGGCATTATCAGGTGCTACGGGTTCATCAACAATTGCATAAGAAGCGCCTGCCAGCAAGGCTTTCAGGGCATATTCATTGCCATTAAAGTTTGGCCCTTTCAATGCAAAAAAAAGCGACCCTTTATTTAATTTCCGGGTATCTGTCTGAACCGATGGATTTTGTAAATACAGTTGGTATAGTTCTTCAATCTGCACAAAAAAATATTTTGGTAAACTTAGGTTATCTCTTAGAATTTCCACAGTTCAAAAAACAATTGCTGCCATCCGGCCATAAAAAAACCACCCTCAAAGAGGATGGCTTTCTTGCTGTTGTTACCTTTTCCTTATCTTCTATTACGAGGCGTAGGGAAGGAGTTCCCATTTTGGTTCTTACGGGATGTTCCTTCTGCTGCACCATAATGGTTCATTGCACAACGGAATCCAAGATCATTGGTACTCAATTCCTCTTCAAGAAAACGGCGGGCTCCCGGGCTTAACCAATAAGCCCTGTCGTTCCAGCTTCCGCCTTTGTACACCCTTGATTTATCTGATATCAGGGTAGTAATTCCGTAATTATATAATGAATTGCTGGTTGAGTCTCCATCCAGGTAATTGGTGGCATAGGACTTTTGGTAATTTCTTCTGTTGCGCAAAGCAGAATCTGCCTCGGCCACCATTTTAATACGGCCTTTGTCATCGCGCAGGTTTCCGGCACCTCCGGTCATATCCACTTTCTGGAAAACGTTTCCGCGATAGGGATTAAAATCATCCTCACCAGCATTGGTAACAGGGCGATAAACATCCATTACCCATTCGTTCACATTTCCGCTCATATTGTATAAGCCAAACCCATTGGGCATAAACGAATTCACTTCTCCCGGAATGGCCGCATTGTCATTCAAGCCTCCTGCAACGCCCATATTGTCGCCGGCGCCTCTTTTAAAATTGGCCAGGAAAGCACCCTGGAAAGCACTTTTCTTGGTATAACGAAGGTTGTCAAAACCATCATTCTTCCAGGAATAAATCTGTTTATTGGCCACCACTTCTTCTCCACGTGAAGAGCCCTTGGTTTTCTTTTGCGGGTTTTGCATAATATACCCATAAGCCGCATATTCCCATTCGGCTTCTGTGGGAAGGCGGTAGTCGCCATAAACAATACCGTCTTCAAATTTTACGGTTGTTCTCGGACGGCCCTGTGCATCTTTCAGCGGATTGCTTTTGGAAGTAGCTGTTTTGCCGGGAGTAGACTGGTATTCGCCCATTAAATAAGCCTTGGTATTGAAATTGTCCTGCCCTGCACCATTCAGTTCTTTTTTGATCTGGCTCTTGTTGTCCAAAAAGCCCTTATTAATCAATGCCAGCTCATTTACCCGGTCTGTTCTCCAGATACAATATTCGTTGGCCTGTTTCCAGCTAACGCCTACCACCGGATAGTAATTGTAGGCGGGGTGACGGAAATAAGCTTCTACAATAGGTTCATTAAAAGCGAGCTCACTTCTCCAAACAAGGGTATCGGGCTTGGCCTGTTCTACCACAGAGTCCATCCCTGCCTGTCCGAATACATTGTCCAGCCAGTATAAATATTCACGGTAATGAACATTGGCCACTTCTGTTTTATCAATGAAGAAGGAATTCACGGTAATTCTGCGTGGAATATTATTCCAGTCGCCCATTACGTCTTCCTGTGCAGCACCCATGGTAAAAGTACCGCCCTGAACAAATACGAGCCCGGGTGCCGTATTAATATCTTTTGGTTTGGCAACAGCGAAATTGCCCTGGTTTTTGTCATTGTAATTCCAACCGGTTGCGGTAGATTTTTCCTGTTTCTTTTTAAACATGCTACAGGAAGCGATTGAACCGGATACTGCCAGAAGCAATACTAAATTTCTGGTTGTTTTCAATAGCTGCATTGTCAATAGATTGAATTTGGAATATGGTTTTCTTTGGATATTTGATAAATCGTCTATGCGAATATATAAGATTTATGTTAATCATGTTATAAGAAGGGCTGCTTTGATGTTAGCAAAAGCCTAATTTTAAGCAGGATTCATAATCTTTGGCAATTGCTGCCCCGATTTTCACAATTTTAATAAGCCTAATCTGCGCTATTATCAGATTTTCTAAGGGTAACTCAAATTGAAAAATATACATTGCATTAATTGGGTTTTTGGTGAAATATGCTAATCAGTCACTGTGGACAGACATCGCTGGGTTCTGTGTCAAGTAAAGCAGGTCTGACCAGGGGCCAAAGTGGTCCGGTAACAGGAAGGGGCGGCGGCGGTTGCGAGCGAAATAAGTTTCGAAACAGCAGGGGTAAACTTTTAAGATGGGCATAAAAATTGTTTAATAGCACAGAACAGCGCGTATGAAGCTTCGTATTTCCGTATGGGTATTGTTTTTAGTGGGGATCTGCCACTACCGGGCTTATCCCCAACGAAGCTATGCAGCCAACACTGTTTTGTCAACGGGAAACTGGTATAAAATTGGGGTGCTGAAAGAGGGTATTTATAAGGTTGATATCAATCTGTTAACCTCGCTGGGCATCAATATCAGCAATCTTTCTGCCGCTTCTATCAGGTTATATGGAAATGGGGGAGGGATGCTGGATGAATCGAATGCCGGACCAAGGCCGGACGATCTTGTCGAAAACCCCATCGAAGTATTTGACGGAGGAGACGGAATTTTTAACGGCCAGGATTATTTTCTTTTTTATGCACAGGGTCCGCAGCGTTGGATAAAAGATAGTGTTAATCAATTATTCTCTCATAGGAAAAACCTTTACGCAGATACCGCTTATTATTTTCTTACAATCGGCGGAATTGGTAAAAGAATCAGTGCTTTGCCGGCAGAAACCAATCCAACCATTCAGGTAAACAGCTACAATGAAAGATATTATTATGAAAATAACCTGGTCAATCACCTGAATAGCGGTAAAGAATGGTATGGCGAAGAATTCAATGCAAACCTGGGGGGCAGTCTGGTCAGGAATTTTACGGTCGACTGGCCAAATCTGTCAAACAACAGCCCCCTTACACTTGTTACAGACCTGGCGGCAAGAAGTATTGGTACGGCCAGTAGCTTTTCTGTAAAATTAAACGGGCAGCAGGTGCAAAACCCTTTGCTTACGGCAACCGGAGGCAATTTGCTGGATCTTTTTGCAACCAGCTCCCGGCAAAAATCAACCAATGCAACAGGGCAGGGGCCGGTCAATATTTCATTCACATTTAATCCCGGTATTAGTGGCGCACAGGGATGGCTAAACTGGTTCGAATTACATGGAAGGCTGCCGCTGACCATGGGTATTGAGGGGCAGGTTTTTTTCAGAGACTGGCAGTCTGTAAGCACCAATGCCATTGCCCGCTATACCATCACCAACAATGGGGGTTTATTGTCTGTATGGGATATCAGCAACCCCCTTCAGGCCGCTAAAATAACGGTAAGCAACGGGCCCTCACAAACAGTTTTTAACCGGGAATCCTCGGTACTGCATGAGTTTGTAGCATTTACAAATGCTGCTGCATTATTTCCGGTTGCTATGGGAAAAATCAGCAACCAAAACCTGCATAACAGCCAGCAGGCCGATATGATTCTTCTTACCCACACAAGCTTATTAGCGGAAGCACAACGCCTCGCACAGTTTCATCAAAAAAGAGAAGGGTTAAAAACAGTAACGGTTACGGTAGACCAGGTATTCAATGAGTTTTCCTCCGGAACGCCCGATCCTGCTGCATTGCGTGATTTTGTAAAAATGTATTTTGATAAGGCCGGCAACAATGCAGCGGTTAGGCCAAAATATTTATTGTTGTTTGGATCGGCATCCTACGACTACCGAAACCGGATCAGGGGAAATGCCAATCTGGTGCAGGGATATGAAACCATTAATTCCCTGGATCCGCTTGCATCTTATACTTCTGACGATTTTTTTGGCTTACTCGATGATGGCGATGACATCAATCAAAACAACCCACTTGCAACCATTGATATCGGTGTGGGAAGGATACCGGCAAAAGACCTTACCGAAGCAAAAACAATGGTTGATAAAATCGAGCATTATTATGCAAAGGAAAGCCTTGGTGCCTGGCGCAACCAAACAGTATTCGTAGCCGACGACCAGGATAATAACCTCCATTTGAATGATGCAGAAACAGTGTCAGATCATGCAGCTGCTGCCAATAGCCTGTTTAACCCAAATAAAATTTACCTGGATGCTTATCCCATGGAAAGCAGCAGTGGAGGTGCCAGGTACCCAAAAGTAAATGAAGCGATTGTGAGCCAGCTTTTCAAAGGGGCACTGGTATTCAATTACAGCGGCCATGGCAGTTACCAGCGGCTGGCAGAAGAGTCGGTTCTAACCCAGGTAGAGCTGGCCAAATTCAATAACCCCGATAAGCTCCCCTTGTTTATTACCGCCAGCTGCGATTTTGCACCGCACGATGATCCGGTAAAAAGCTCACTGGGCAAGGATCTGCTAACCGCTAATAATACCGGTGCCATCGCATTGCTAACAACTACGCGACTGGTTTTTGCCTACAGCAATAAAGTGATCAACGATAATTATTTGCAGATAGCGTTAAAACCCGAAGCCAACGGACAGTACCTCAGTTTGGGAGAATCGGTGCGCAGGGCAAAAAATTTTACCTCGCTCAATTCGGGAGATATCATTAACAACAGGAAATTTACCTTACTGGGAGATCCGGCAATGCGACTGGCATTTCCCGAATTGCGGCTGCAGTTGAAGGAGCTGAATGGCAAACCAATTTTGAATACGGATACTTTGTATGCACTACGGGCATATACTTTTTCCGGAATTGTTACAGATGGTGCCGGACTGCCCATAACAGATTACCAGGGCAGTTTGCAAACAACTGTTTATGACAAGGCACAAACCAGTAAAACCCTGGGTAATGCAGCTTCCAGTCTTATTACGGAGTTCAGGCAGTTATCGGCTGTATTATACCAGGGCACTGCCAGTATCATCAATGGAAAATTTCAGTTTTCTTTTATCGTTCCCAAAGACATCAATTTCCAGTCGGGCAATGGCCGTATTAGTATGTATGCCGATAATGGTTTGCAGGATGCCAATGGAGTAAATACCGGTTTGTACATCGGGCAGAGCGGGAATACTGTTTTAACAGACAATGAAGGCCCGCTTATCCGGCCATTCCTGAATGATGAAGCGTTTAAAAACGGCGGACTGACCCATGAAAATCCTGTTTTACTGGTAAAGCTTTTCGATTCATCGGGTATTAGTACATCGGGAAATGGAATTGGGCATGATATTACCGCAGTAATGGATGGCCAGGAAAGAAGCCTGGTAGTACTGAATGGTTTTTATACGGCCGATAAGGACAGTTACCAGTCGGGGAAGGTAGTTTACCAGCTGCCTACCCTAACGGAAGGGAAGCATAGCATTCGCATCAAAGCCTGGGATGTGGCCAACCAATCCAGCGAAGTAAGCCTTGATTTTGAAGTAGTTAAGCAAGAAAAACTGGCTTTGGCCAAAGTGCAGAATTTCCCCAATCCTTTTCAGAGAACTACGGTTTTTGCTTTTGAGCATAACCAGCCCGATAAGGAACTGGACATCACCATCAACATTTATCAAGCGGGAGGGGTATTGGTAAAACAGTTAAAAAAACTGGTAAAAAAACCAGGGACAAGGAATATCGAAATAATTTGGGATGGGGATAACCAATCGGGCGCGAAACTCCCAAAAGGTATTTATATTTACAAAGTAATGGTTGCTTCGGGTGCCCAGAAAGCAGAAAATACCCGGCAACTGATTCTTTTCTAAAATTGTCTGAATGGTTTGATCGCTACTTTTTTGTTTTTTACTTTATTGCATTACTATTTATCATCGAATGATCCTTTTGAGGGAGGTTTTATTATCACCTGAGGGGGGCTTTGAATGCCGAAAAGAAAGTTAATTAATAAAATCTTTTCTCATTCGGCAAACGCAAAGGCATTATTAATGCTCTATGGTATTATTATTAAGTTAATCAAATTCAACTTGATGAGATTGTTTGTAAAAAAAATAATGACGGTTACGGGAGCAGTTATTGGTCTCCTGGGTAGTATCCATGCACAAACGGATTCGATCAATATTGTATCCACGGCAGTTCCTTTTTTACGCATATCTCCCGACCCCCGGGCAGGAGGTATGGGCGATTTGGCGATGGCTACCTCTCCGGATGCCAATGCGCCATTCTGGAATCTTGCCAAAGTACCCTTTGCCAAAAAAAGAACCTCTATTGCCGTAAACTATACACCCTGGTTAAAAGACCTGGGACTAAATGATGTTTACCTGGCCAGTATGGCATTTTACCATAAGCTGGATGATTTGCAGGCAATCTCATCCTCACTCCGTTTTTTTAGCCTGGGAAATATTCAGCTGACAGATTTTTCGGGAAATATTCTCAACAGTGTAAAACCCAGCGAATTCAGTCTGGATGCGGGTTATTCGCGTGTATTGAATGAGAAAATGAGCATTGGTGTGGCTTTGCGCTATATTAATTCGCGTCTGGTAACGGGTGATGTTGGAACGGGTGTGGTATATAAGGCAGGCAATGCAGTAGCCGGGGATGTTTCCTTGTTCTACCATGGTATTGGTGCCGATGGCGGAGGGTTGAACTGGGGGGTGGCGTTGACCAATCTGGGCAGTAAAATAGGTTATACCAATGATTCGCGGTACAAGGATTTTATTCCGGCAAACCTGGGCATAGGTGTTTCGTATACAAGTGTGATCAATGAAATGAATAAGGTCATGTTTGGGTTAGACCTGAATAAATTGCTGGTACCCACGGCACCGGCAGCAACCGGGGTTTATACGGTTGATTCGGCCAATTTGGTGGAGTACCGATCTACCAGTGTGGTATCCAGCTGGGCAAAATCTTTTAGTGATGGTACCAATCAGTTGTCTTCTTTCCAGGCTTCGTTAGGCGCAGAATATGCGTATAATGATCAGTTTTTTTTCAGGGCGGGTTATTTCTATGAAGCCAAGACACGCGGAAACAGGCGTTTTTTCTCAATAGGGGCCGGTTTTACAATTGATCAGTTAAGTGTGAATTTTTCCTATCTGGCACCTTCTGGAAGCGGTGTAACCAGGAATCCCCTGTCTAATACCCTCCGTTTCGGCATCATTTTTCACTTAAAAGACGCGGAATAAGCAGCACAAACAAAAA
>JBDKLG010000054.1:0-4229 GCA_039795695.1 Bacteroidota bacterium | reverse complement strand
TACCCATTCGGTTTGTACCCTGGAATTCATACCTCACAGGGATTTGTATAACTGGTTCATTGAGAAACTGGAAATATTTCCTTCCAAACAATACGAGTTTGCCAGGCTGAACATGACTTATACAGTCATGAGCAAACGTAAACTGCTGCAACTGGTGAATGAAAACCATGTAAACGGATGGGATGATCCACGCATGTCAACCATCAGCGGTATGAGAAGAAGGGGATATACTGCGGAAAGCATCAGAACATTTTGTGATAAAATAGGTATTGCCAAAAGAGAAAACCTGATCGACATGGGATTGCTGGAATTCTGTGTACGTGAGCATTTGAACAGGATTGCCCTTAGAAGAATGGTCGTTTTTGATCCCCTGAAAATTGAGATCACCAATTACCCCCACCAGGAGGAAATGCTGAGCAGCGAAAACAATCCTGAAGACGCTGCAAGTGGTAATCGGGATATTCCATTTAGCAGAGACCTGTATATTGAAAAAGAAGATTTTATGGAATTCCCTTCCAAAAAATATTTTCGCCTGGCTCCGGGTCAAATGGTCCGGCTTAAAAGTGCTTATATCATCAAATGCGATGAAGTAGTAAAAAATGCTGAGGGTATTATTGTTGCATTAAAATGCTCCTATATCCCTGAAAGCAAAAGTGGCGCCGATACTTCAGGTATCAATGTGAAAGGAACCCTGCATTGGGTAAGCCAGCAATCGGCCCTGCCTGTTGAAATCAGGTTATACGACCGGCTTTTCAAAGTGGAAGACCTGGCTACTGCCACAGGAGATTTCAAAGACCATATCAATGAGCAATCACTGCAAACCATTGAAAAAGCTTATGCAGAGCCGGCTTTGCTAACCGATGCAAAAGATGCCAGATTCCAGTTCATCAGAAAAGGGTATTTTAGTATGGACAAAGACAGTACCCCTGCCATGCCCGTGTTCAACAGAACAGTTACACTGAAAGATGGGTGGGCAAAGGAAGTTAAGAAAAATTAATGCTAAATTTATAGAACAACCACTGTTAAATGCTGTAGCTACCTACAGCATTTAATATTTATGATGGATTTATTGCAGACCATACAAGCCAACTGGAAAAAAGAGTTCCCGCAGCTAAGTCCCGGTAATACCGAACTGTTACTGGCTGTTAGCGGCGGTGCCGATAGCGTTGTACTGGTTGACCTGATGGCCCGAATGGGTTTTGCATTCCGCATTGCACACGTAAATTTTCAATTAAGGGGAGAGGAGAGTGTACGTGATGAACTGTTTGTAACCGGGCTGGGGAAAAAGTACCAAACAGAGGTTTTACTCAAAAGATCCGATACGATGCAGTATGCTTATGAACAGAAACTATCTGTTCAGGAAGCAGCAAGAAAAATAAGGTATGACTGGTTCGAAACAATTCAACAGGAATTTGAAAACAGTAAGCCAAAAAAACAAACACTTTTTTTGGTTACGGCCCACCATGCAGACGATAATATTGAAACCCTCCTGATCCATTTTTTCAGGGGTACCGGTATCCAGGGATTGCAGGGGATTCCGGAAATATGGAAAGAAAAAAAAATAATCCGGCCCCTGCTTGCTGTGAAGAAAAAAAATCTGCTGGAATATGCCCTCCAAAACAACCTTTCTTTTGTAGAAGACTCTTCCAATGCCTCAGATAAGTATACACGGAACTTTTTCAGGAACCAGCTCCTGCCACAAATCAGGGAAGTATTTCCGGCGGTGGAAGAAAACCTGGTCCACAATATTGAACGCTTTCGGGAAATTGCCGCAATTTACCAGGATACGGTTAAACAACAGCTCAATCGGCTTATCCATCTCAAAAAAGAAGAATGCCATGTACCGGTGCTGAAATGGAAAAAAAGCAGGGCCATTCATTCTATTACCTGGGAACTCATCAGGCCCTATGGCTTTCATGCTTCGCAGATAGCAGAAATCATCAAACTACTGGATGCGGAAAATGGCGGTTTTCAGTCATCCGCCACACACCGAATCATCAAAAACCGCAGCTGGATGATTATTGCACCGCTGCAAACAGAAAAAGCAGGCACCATCCTGATCGAAGAAGGCCAGACCGAACTGAGTTTTGCAAACGGGCATCTCCAACTGATCCGGCATAGTGGCTCAGAACCCATGTTCAGCAAGGATTTGACTATTGCACACATTTGTTCTGCTAAAATTATTTACCCGCTGATTTTTCGCAAATGGAAGCAGGGTGATTATTTTTATCCGCTGGGTATGCAAAAGAAAAAAAAACTCAGCAGGTTTTTCATCGACCGGAAATTATCACTGATTGAAAAAGAAAAAATATGGATCCTGGAATCAGCAGGAAGAATTGTATGGGTAGTAGGCCAGCGAATGGATGATCGTTTTAAAATCAGCCCGGCAACAAAAAATTACCTGCAAATCACTTATCGGAAATAACCCGCAACTTCAGAGAGAAAAAATGCCAGTGGACGGTAACTGCTTAAGAACTGGCTGGTCACAATCAAATAAACGATGCCATAAAGCGCTCCCCATAAATGGGCAGAATGGTTGATATTTCCACCGCCTTTTTTAGCCAGATAAGCCGTTATCAATAAAAACAAGGGGCCGAATATAAAAGCTGGAATGTGAAAAGGTATGGGAAAAATTCCCATACCCATGGTAGGGTTCAGGAATATACCAACAAAGATAACAGCAGACACGGCGCCCGATGCACCCAAACTATGGTAGTGATAATCATTTTTATGCCTGAAATAAGTAGGCAGAATACTGATGGCCAGTGAGCTGAAATAAAGAATCGTAAATACCGATTTACCTGCTCCTCCATAAAATTCGGTAAAAGCCTGTTCTACCATACCGCCAAACAGGTAAAAAGTATACATATTGAAAGCAAGGTGCATGAAATCTGCATGAATCAATCCGCAGGAAAAAAATCGATACCATTGGTTATGCCTGCTTACTGCCACAGGGCTGAAAATCATGTCACCGGTAATCTTATCGTTGGAAAAAGCTGTAAAAGATACCACGCAGGTAATCAAAAGAATAATCAGGGTAATCGTTAGCATGGGGCAATTTAATTAATAATCAACTGTGATGGTATTTTTCATTTCGCAAAATGGTACAGGCCCGATACACTTGCTCAGCCAGGATTAACCTGACCAGCATATGCGGAAATACCAATTTGGAAAGGCTCCAGGTATCATTGGCTCTCTTGCTAATGCTTTCATCTACACCAAAAGCACCGCCGATTAAGAGGATAACCCGTTTACTGCTTTCATTTGCCCGCTGCTGCATCCATTGCGCCAATTCAGGGGAACTGAGCTGTTTACCTTTTTCATCCAGCAACAAAAGATAATCATCCTGCTGCAATAAGCTAAGCAGGCTGACAGCTTCGGCTTTTTTTAATTCCTTGGCTGATAAACCAGCCGCCTGTTTGGGTGGTGCAATTATTTTCCATTCACAGGAAAAATAATTTTGTATGCGTTTGGTAAATGCTTCAATTCCTGTTTTTACATAATCATCATGCGGCTTTCCAACCGACCAGAATTGTAGTTTCATAGTTAAATGTAGGAACTCTCTGATTATTCTTATGAAAGAAATTATTTTCATTAATAAGGCTTGAAAAGTATCCTATTTGTGTCTTATTTCAGTAGTTTTATTCATACGCCTGAATTGCCCTGAATGAAACAGCTTCTCTTATTTGGACTAAGTATTTTATGGAATGGGTATGCCTGTATTTCCTGTCAGGAACCGGCAAAAAAAAAGACCAAACCTTCCCGCCCCAATATTATTTATATTTATGCAGATGACCTGGGTTATGGAGAGCTTGGTGCTTATGGACAAACCAAAATAAAAACACCCAATCTCGACAGAATGGCTGCGGAAGGGATGCGTTTTACCAATCACTATACCAGTGCGCCTGTTTGTGCCCCGGCAAGATGTATGCTATTAACCGGTCAGCACGGCGGTCATACCTATATACACGGCAACTATGAACTTGGCGGCTTCAGCGATGCCGAGGAAGGTGGGCAAATGCCACTGCCCGAGGGAACATTTACCATCGGAAAATTATTGCAACAGGCAGGCTACCAAACAGCTGTTATTGGTAAATGGGGGCTGGGTATGAATCATACTTCAGGAGAGCCCCTTAACCAGGGATTTAATTATTACTACGGCTACCTTGACCAAAAACAGGCCCATAATTATTACCCAACGCATTTATGGGAAAACGGGCAATGGGATT
>JBDKLG010000053.1:0-3229 GCA_039795695.1 Bacteroidota bacterium | reverse complement strand
CCCTGGCTTTTAATTCGGGATAATCGCCCAGTGTTTTTTTCCATTCATACTTGCCGGTATTCAGGTTAATGGCACTCAAAGTTCCCCAGGGTGTATCTACCGCAGGATATCCTTCCCTCGTTAAAAATTTATGGTAACCCGTAGAAACAAAGGGCATTAGATGGTAGGGATCTGTTTTTTTTGCAGGAGGAATAAATTTTTCTCCTTGTTTTTTTTGGATACCTAAAACAAAGGAAGCCAAAGCCGTTTTTTCTGATTCACTGAGTTGTTGCAGGGCCGGCATCATTCTTCTGCCCGTGCTTAGCAAGTCCTTGAATTGCTTTTCCGTCATCTTCTTTTCTATGCCAATTAATCCGGGATAATTACCCGCCCCCGTCCTGTTGGCACCATGGCAATTCATGCAAGTGCTTGTGTACAGCCGTTTTCCGGCTTCTATATTTTTTTCTTCTTTCCGGGGCATGCTTTTTGGCTCCACCATGGTAAGTATCCAGGGCATTTCACTTGCGTTAACATACAATATGCCCGTGGCGGGGTCGTATGCAGGACCACCCCATTCTGCGCCACCATCATAACCGGGAAATATGATGGTGCCTTCTTTGGATGGAGGCGTAAACAGGTGCGCATGTTTTGTAGCAGACCATCTTTTTTTAATATCGAGGTAAGAACTGTCGGGCACTATTTTATTCAAATCCTGCTCGGTTAACAATTGTCTTACAAAAGGTTTTGGAAAATCGGGTATGGGTTGGCTTTGCCAGGGTTGTTCTCCGGGAAGGGCAGTGGCTGCAGGTGTTTTGCTTTCCTGAATAGGGTAAACAGGGATGCCGGTTTTTCTATCCAATAAAAAAACGAAACCCGATTTTGTTACCTGCGCAACCGCTTCTACCTGCTTCCCTTCTTTGGTTATCGTAACCAGTACAGGTGCGGTAGGCAGGTCGCGGTCCCAGATATCATGGTGCACAGTCTGGTAATGCCAGATTCGTTTACCCGTATTGGCATCGAGTGCAACAACAGCATTCGCAAATAAATTAGCGCCCTTTCTTTTGCCCCCATAAAAATCGTAAGTGGCAGAGCCGATGGGTGCAAATACAATCCCTTTTGCCTCGTCCATGCTGAAACCCGCCCAGGCATTGGCTCCGCCGATATGCTGGTAAGCTTCTTTGTCGTCCCAGCTATCATATCCCTCTTCTCCCGGATAGGGGATGGTATGAAATATCCATTTCAATTTACCTGTATAAACATCATAGGCCCTGATATGTCCGGGCGCAGCGGCTGCTTCCTCTGCAACACGTGTTCCAATAATAAGCAGGTCCCGATAAATAATGCCCGGAGATGTAGATGCAACATATAAATCCTGCACATCCCTGCTCAGGTCATTGTGTAAATCCAGTTTCCCCCTGTTGCCGAAATTTTCCACCGGCTTACCCGTTAGGGCATCTATGCAATAGAGATAACTGCTTGCCGAATAAAAAATTCTCTTGTCATTTCCATTCCTGCTAAAATAAGTAAGGCCCCTGCAAACATTCATCGAGAAATAACCCCTCCCTTTTATTTCATTGCTGTCTGCCGGATCAAAAACCCATTTCTCTTTTCCGTTAACGGCATCCAATGCAAATAATTTCAATTTCGGAGAAACGCCATATAGTACACCATCAACCATCAGCGGGTTTACCTGTATCTGTGTTTTTTCGGCAGAATCACCGGTATGGTACTCCCATGCCACAGCCAGTTCTTTTACATTACCGGTATCTATCTGATGCGAATCGGTAAAATGAGTGGCCGATTTATTTCCACCATATACCCCCCATTCCTGATCAACCGGATTACAGGCGCATAAAAAACAAATTAAAACTGATGGTATATATTTTTTATTAATAATCAAAATGATACATATTAAATATGGCTAATTTGACGATTTTCAACTGGATGCTTATCATTGCTTTCTCTTCTGTAATGGGTATTTAAAAAACAATTCATGCCATAATCGCCAAGCCAAACGCTTTTGCATTTTTCGCCTGGTTGGGCAAGATTACTTATCCAGGATCTGCTCGGTAATTTTTCCGGTTTGTTTATTTTTCAGAATCAGTTTTCTGGCTCCATAATGAGTCATCTCTTCTTTGATCAAATAATGTGCTGCATCATAGTTCACCAGGTGGCTTTCTTTTGTGAGCCCGGTTTTACCTCTCCAGATATCCAGTTTTACGGGTTCCCATAGTTTTGTTTTGGCCGAGAGATAGGCTGCATCCAGAATTGCATTCACTACATAACCATCATAAAAACTTTCTTTAGGCGCTTCTCCTTTTTCCAGTGAATTGAACATGTCCATAAACATATGGTTATAGCCCAGTTCATTTAACTCATCACCTACGGGAAACAGCCATCCTGTATTGCTTTCGGCTTTTTCGGCCAGGTAATCGCCGCCTTTACCGGTGGTGAACATATCAAAACCTGTTCTTAGAAAACTGTTGATCCAGATAGTGCCTTCGGTGCCCATCACTTCATCGCGTAAATCGAGCCCTCCCCTGAATGTCCAGCTTACTTCAAACTGACCAATGGCCCCGTTTTCATATTTTACCAGACCAATAGCATGGTCTTCCGCATCAATGGGTTTTACCTGTGTATCGGCCCAGCACATTACTTCAATGGGTTTGATGTCTTTACCAATATAGCTGCGCGTTATTTCTACACAGTGGCAGCCCAGGTCTAAAATGCAACCGCCACCCGCCTGTTCAATATCCCAGAACCAGTCGCTGTGCGGGCCGGGATGTGTTTCGCGGGATTTTGCCCAGAGAATTCTTCCCAATGCACCATTGGCTACGCTCTCATTGGCTTTGATAAACTTGGGTGTATAAACAAGGTCTTCCAGATACCCGTTAAAAATGCCGGCTTCTTCCACTGCCAATAACATGCGTTTGGCTTCTGCTGCATTCCTGCCAAGGGGTTTGGTAGTCATCACAGCTTTTTTGTGTTTGCAGCAAAGCATTACGGCAGCTTCATGCAAATTATTGGGTAAGGCAATGCATACGATGTCTACATCAGGATGTGCAATGGCTTCTTCCATATTCAGGGTCCAGTGAGCACATCCATAATCCTTTGCAAATTTTTTAGCGCTTTCTTCTCTGCGGGAATAGATACTGATTACTTTATCCCTGCTTCTGTAACCTTGCAGGGAATCTGCATAAAACCGGCCGATAAATCCGGATCCGAGCATGGCGATTCTTTTCATGATGGT
>JBDKLG010000052.1:0-7602 GCA_039795695.1 Bacteroidota bacterium | reverse complement strand
TGCTGCAAACAAGGGATTATACCAAATGCAAAAAGGCAACCTTTTGCAAGATTGCCTTTTTGGTAGTAGTGTCGGGAAGACAGGATTCGAACCTGCGACCCCCTGGTCCCAAACCAGGTGCGCTACCGGCCTGCGCTACTTCCCGATTCATCCACCCGTTTGGGGTGTATGAGAGCGGTGAGGGAGGGATTCGAACCCTCGGTACAGAGTAACCCGTACGGCAGTTTAGCAAACTACTGGTTTGAGCCGCTCACCCACCTCACCGTTCCTGCTCTTTTCAGAGAGGGCTGCAAAAATAGGTTTCCGATAGGGAACTGCCAAAAAAGTTGGGAGAAAGTTTGGCGTATGAAGCCTGGGGTCTGGGGTATCTGGTTTATTTCAGCTGTCCTTTATAAAAGCAGCCCATTGAATCATCAACAGTATGTCTTTTTACAACCACAAGCTACAGACTCCACAGCTTTCTACATAGCCGCCAGCTGCACCTTCTGCGTTAACTCCATTACATTTTCACGGAATATGGAATCGGTATCCATCAGGTCTTTTACGGTTTGACAGGAATGGATGACGGTGGTATGGTCCCTTCCGCCAAAATGTTCGCCGATGGTTTTAAGGGAGTTCTTGGTGAAGGCTTTGGCCAGATACATCGTTATCTGCCTTGCCTGCACAATCTCCCTTTTGCGGGTTTTTTGCAATAATTTATCGTATGACACGTCGAAATACTCGCAAACCATTTTCTGAATGGCATCGATGGTAATTTCCTTACTGCTTGTTTTTACAAAATTACGCAGCACTTTTTTGGCCAGTTCCACATCAATATCCTTCTTGTTCAAAGACGATTGTGCCAGCAATGAAATCAATGCCCCTTCCAGCTCTCGCACATTGGTATTGATATTGTATGCCACATATTTCACCACTTCCTTTGGCATATCCAAACCATCATTCTTCATTTTCTTTTCCAGAATTTCAATCCTGGTTTCATAATCGGGAATTTGCAGGTCTGCACTCAGTCCCCAGCGAAAACGGCTCAGCAACCTTTCCTGCATACCGTCCAGGTCTTTCGGTGGTTTGTCGGAAGTTAATACCAGTTGTTTTCCGCTTTGGTGTAAATGATTGAAGATAGCGAAGAATGCATCCTGGCTTTTTTCCGCCCTGCTGAAGAACTGTACATCGTCGATGATTAATACATCTATGAGCTGATAAAAGTGGATAAAATCGTTGATGGCATTGTTACGGCTATGGTCCTGAAACTGGTTAATGAATTTTTCACTGCTTACGTATAATACCACTTTGCCGGGGTGCAGGCGTTTTACTTCATTTCCGATAGACTGGGCCAGGTGGGTTTTGCCCAAACCCACGCCACCATAGATTACCAGGGGGTTGAAGGAATTGGCACCGGGCTTTTCTGCCACAGTTTTTCCGGCCCTTCTGGCTACGCGGTTACAGTCGCCTTCTATAAATGAATCAAATACATACATATGATTCAGCTGTGGGTCGATCTGCATTTTTTTCAAACCGGGAATAACAAAAGGATTCTTTACAGGATTATCAATCACCAACGGAAAATTCATTTCGTTGTTGTTGTAAGTTTTCATGTTGCTGGCAGGCACATCCATTGAGCCGTTACGGCTATTGGTATTACCGCTGTCTACCATGATCCTGTATTCCAAACGTGCTTCTTTACCAAGTTCACGTTTCAGTGTTTTGGCTAAAAGATTTACATAATGCTCTTCGAGGTATTCGTAGAAAAACTGGCTGGGTACCTGGATCATCAAAACATTCCCTTTCAGTTCTACGGGATTAATGGGTTCAAACCATGTTTTAAAATGTTGCCATTCTACAATGTCCTTGATGATTTTCAAACAACTACTCCAAACTGATTCAGCATTCTTAGCCATACAAAAAAGAAGAATTTATAATGAGTTACTATTTTCGAATTCTAGCCTTCAAGATATCTTATTTTCTCCACATGTGGATAACTAATAAAAATAAATTGGGGTTGCGAATATGTATACTTTATGTTGAAAAAAAAATTTTTTATTCTCTTGTATTTTTACCTATAACAACAGTATGGGCTTTGGAAAGATTTTTTTGTTTTCTCCCCGAAAAGCTGTAGTCGATCCTTCCCAGCTGAATACCGGCCCAACCTACCTGATTTACAAGGGTATCCCCAGCTTTTCTGTTCCTGTATTTTCGCGGCTCTTCAAAGAAACGATGGGTATGTCCGCCTATAATCAGGTCGATGTCGTAACATTCAGCTGCGAGTATTGCATCACTTATTTTATTATCGTCATATTTATCTCCCAGATGTGAAAGGCAAATGATTAAATCACAACCTTTTTTCCGCAGTAAATCTGCCATTCTGTTGGCCGTTTCTACGGGTGGCAGGTAAATGGTTTTCCCATAGAGATTTTCGGGTACCAGCCCTCTCAGCTCAATACCCAATCCGAATACGCCAATCCGGAGGTCGCCCTTTTCAAATATCTCGTAAGGCCGATACCATGACTCCATTGGCGTACCAGCAAAATCGTAGTTAGCGATAATGATGGGAAACCCGGCTTTGCTAAGCTGGGTGGCAAAATTTTCCATGCCGGCATCAAAATCATGGTTACCCATGGTAGCCGCATCATAGCCCATCATGCGCATGGCTTTGATTTCGGGTTCTCCCTGATACATATTGAAATAAGGGGTTCCCTGAAAAATATCTCCTGCATCCAGTAATAATACCTGCGGTTTTTCCTTTCTGATGGCTGAAATAACCGCTGCCCTGGCAGCTACCCCTCCCATGCCCTGGTTCCTGCTTCCGTCCATGGGAAAGGGCTCCAAACGACTGTGTACGTCGTTGGTATGTAAAATGGTAACCTCCCGCAGATCAACAGCTGCTGCATCGGCAGTCAATATTCCTGTTGCTGCCAGTGCTGTGCCTGCCAGGCCAGAATCTCGGATGAATTTTCTTCTGTTAATTAACATTGCTTACACGGTTTTCAATGCCATAATCCAGCGGTTTTCCCTGAGCAGTCATTTCACTGATAAAATCAATCAATGCATCCCTGACCAAATAGCTTTTGTTTTGTTGCGGAATTTTTTTAAGCATCTCACAGTCGTTTCCCCCATTGGCAACATAATCGGAATTAGCGATGGTATACCTGCTGTTTTCATCCAGTGGTTTTCCATTAAGGGTCACATTCACTGCCTTGCCATCTTTGATGCCCATCACCAGGCCTGCGGATACCGGCCAGCCCCCTTCTGCTGCAATCCTGTGCAGAAACTGCAGTAAAACAGCCCCGCTGATCTCCTGTACCACCAATAAATTATCGAAAGGCATCAGCTCATAAACTTTTCCAACGGTAATATTTCCTTTGGCGATATAGGAGCGGATCCCGGTATGGTTCATAAATCCTGCATCAACTTTCTTCCCATATTTTTTTTCTGCCATCTGCTTCATACAATCGGCCATAAAATTTCCCAGCCCACTCTCCGGTTGTTTCGCATTCATCGTACGATTGGCAAAACCAATCACTTTGTTCATGGTTGCATTAAGATTGACTGTATAGGGACGGAGCATTCGTTCCAGAGCAGTATCCGGACTGTATTTTTTTTCAATAGGATAATCTTTGTATGAAACAGCGGTACTGGTGGTTAGGGTGCTGCAGGAAATCAAGCCAAAAAACAGCATAAAAAAGATGACCGAAGGCAGTCGCATGGTTCTCATAGTTGTGTTTTGAAAGATACTCAATATTTATTCCCTTCTCCTTTTTTTAGGGCATTTATCAAATATTTTAATCCTACTTTTGGGCACTTAAAAAACAAACTATGTCATACGAAATAACGGGTAAACTGGTGGCGGTTTTCGATATTGTGCAGCGCACGGAAACCTTTAAAACACGCGAATTTGTGGTAGAAAAGTCAGAAGATATTAAGGGTAGGCTCATTACCAATTATGTGAAATTTCAATGTGTTCAGGATAAAACTGCCATGCCGGATAAATTCAATCTTGGCGATGAGGTAAAAGTGATGTTCAACATCAAGGGCTCCAAATGGGAAAAAGAAGGAAGGGAGAATTATATTACCAACCTGGATGCCTGGAAAATGGAAACGCTTCACCTGAACCATGGCGATACTGAAGCCGGGGTTAATTACCAAGATATGCCCCCTGCATCAGACAATGTAGACGATTTGCCTTTTTAGCAAGCGGCGATCTGTAGTTCTGCGGGGCGCTTATAAACCCCTCGGGACTGCATACCCGATACCCAACTTTTTAGGATAATTCCCTAACAGTATGCAAAAAACCATCTCACTCAAACTCACTCCTGCCGAGGCTTACAGCGATGCTGTTATCAGGGAATATATTGCTGCAGCACTGGGGGTAGCAATCAATTCCATCAGCGGTTTTCACCGGATCAAACAATCCATTGATGCAAGAAGCCGTTCGCAGGTTTGGATTAACCTAAGCCTCCTGGCCATAATAAATGAACCCTTTCATGAAAGGGAACTGCCCGGCATTTCTTTTCAGGACACAAGGCAGGCAAAAAAAAGGGTGATTATTATTGGCGCGGGGCCGGCGGGATTATTTGCAGCACTGAGGTTGATTGAAGGAGGGATAAAACCGATTATTTTAGAAAGGGGGAAAGATGTAAGGGCCCGCAGAAGAGACCTGGCCATACTTAACAAAGAAGGCATTGTAAACCCCGAAAGCAATTATTGTTTTGGAGAAGGTGGCGCAGGAACTTACAGCGACGGGAAACTCTATACCCGAAGCTCGAAACGGGGTAATATCCATCGCATACTGCAGTTATTTTATCAATTTGGGGCCGATGAATCTGTTTTGTATCAGGCACATCCGCATATTGGCACCAATAAGCTGCCACATATCATTACAGCCATGCGGCAACAGATACTCGACAGTGGCGGTGAATTTTTGTTTGAGAAAAAAGTGACGGAACTGGTTATTCGGAACAACCGCCTCCAATCTGTAAGAACAGCTGATGGCAACTGTTTTGAAGCCGATGACTTCATTTTGGCTACCGGTCATTCTGCCAGAGATATCTTTCACTTATTATACAATAACCACTTACATATTGAAGCCAAACCATTTGCACTGGGCGTAAGAATTGAACATCCACAATTGCTGATTGATGCTGTGCAATACCATTGCAGCACCAGGGATGCAGCATTGCCGCCAGCTTCCTATGGGTTGGTAGAACAGGTAAACGGCAGGGGTATTTTCAGTTTTTGTATGTGCCCCGGAGGTATTATTGCACCCGCTGCTACTGCGGCCGGTGAGTTGGTGGTAAATGGCTGGAGCCCAAGTAAAAGAAACAACCCTTTTGCCAATAGCGGCATGGTGGTTCAGGTGGAACTGGGTGATGCCATCAGGGAGTTAAGCAATCATAAAAGCAAACTAAAAGAGATAGCCGGGCAACTGGGAATTGCATTGGAAAAGAACCCCTTGACATTGTTGTATTTTCAGGAAATGGTTGAAAGGGCTGCATTTGCAGCGGGAGGAAATAATTTATCGGCTCCTGCGCAGCGGATGGAAGATTTTTGCAATGGAAAAATTTCCAGTGATCTGCCTGCCTGCAGTTATTTACCCGGTGTTGTTTCGGCTGATTTATCTACTGTTTTACCCGGCTTCATACAAGAAAGTCTGCAAAATGGTTTTAAAGCATTTGGAGGGAAAATGCGTGGGTTTTTAACCAATGAAGCCCTGGTTGTTGCTACAGAAAGCAGAACATCTTCTCCTGTTAGAATACCGCGGGATGCCAACAGTTTACTGCATCCACAGCTCAATAATTTTTATCCCTGCGGAGAGGGTGCCGGTTATGCAGGTGGCATTGTAAGTGCTGCCATGGATGGGGAGCGGGTGGCAGAAAGAATTGCACTATCTTTTTAAAACATCATGGACGAATATTACTGTTGATTCGGCAGGGTATTCTTCGCCACTATTGTAAACCAAAAAGCGGGTAGCACTTCACCCGCTCTTGGTTTATCTTAATTATTGGTCTACCTGGTGTGGTGGTGTAGGATTTAATTCCTCGGCAGTTGGATCTAAGAAATTATGGGTTTTTGTGTCTGTAAAATTTACCAGGTTATCGCTTAGATAAATCTCATACTTGATTTCGCCGGTATTTGCATTCACAACAACAGGTGCAAAAAACACATACCTACAAGCCGGTTTATTGCTAATCAGTTTCTGAATTTTTTTTACGGCATCTTTTGAAAGAAGCATTGCCCCAAAATAAAAAACCGGCTTAATAGCCGCGGCACTTGCATTGCCTTTTATCAGCTTAATATTGGGTTGAGTAGTGTACGAAAGATTACAGTTTAGCAATTTCTTCTCGATACTCCATCCATAAAAAGTTAGTGTGTCATTTGCTGTCAATACATATGATAAAATCAGGTTGTTTTTGTCGCTGAGACTATTAAAATCAGCTACAGATACATATAGCGTATCCAGGTTTCCACTGATACCGATTTTTGCGGCTGTCGTATCAGTCGATTTTACAGTATTACCGGTTGTGGAAGCAGCTGAATCAGCTTTTCCCTTTTCACCGCAGGAGTACATAAAAACAATAAAGCCGATGCATAGTACAAATTCCCTGGCCAAAAAAAATGGTTTTTTCATAGTCGTTTGGTTTTGATTAAGTAAAAGTATTTGAGATTAAAATATAAAAAGGGGAGGGATTTTGTAAAATAATCTGTATTTTTTAAATTACCTAACTTTTGCCTGACTAAATTTAGGTGTTTGCTACTATTTTCAAGCTGATAAAAAATCCTGTTAAATTCCGGCATTATGAGTAAATGGCTGTATTTCCTGCTTGACTGGTCAGAGGTTTGGGCATTGTTTTTGCCCCTGACTGTATTATTTCTTACCCGAAAGCAGCCCAAAACCTTAACGCCAGTCATTGTTTATCTGTGGGTGGCATTGGTACTCAATGGTCTCACAGATCTCATCATGGTTAATTACAATAACCTACCATCGCCATTCAACAGCAATACTTATTTATATAATATCCATTCCGTATTACGGTTTGCTTTTTTCAGTATTTTTTTTATCCGCTTGCCGCAATTTCATTTTAAAAAACTCAAGCTTGTATTGCCGCTTATTTTACTGATTTTTTTACTTGTTAACTTTTCTCTGTTTGAGCCTTTTTTCAACACAGCCTCTCTTAGTGGAAACTTACTCGCAGTGGAAGCATTTTTATTATTGGTATATTGTCTTCAATATTATTTGTCTGAACTAAGAACTGATAGCGAGACAATCATGAATGGACCGGATTTCTGGGTTGTTACGGGGTTGAGTATCTATGTGGTGGTCATTTTTTTTATTTTCCTCTTTTATTATCCCATGATGAAAGTAAACGCCAGGCTGGCAGATAATATGTGGAATGTTCATAATGTTGCATTCATAATTTTTTGTATCTTTTTAGCCAAAGCATTTTATGGTACTGCTGGAAATAAGCATTCAAACTAGGGTCATCATCGGTATATCAGCCATGGTGCTGCTTTTCAGCAGTTTCCTGGTGGCTTTTATTTCCAACCAGCGAAAAAAACTGCAGTACCAC
The DNA here is from genome assembly GCA_039795695.1 of Bacteroidota bacterium. GTDB lineage: Bacteria > Bacteroidota > Bacteroidia > Chitinophagales > Chitinophagaceae > Sediminibacterium. The sequence continues at coordinate 40 of JBDKLG010000052.1, read as the reverse complement.
AAAGACCTGCAAACACTTAATGAACAGCAGCAGGAGCATC
>JBDKLG010000051.1:0-3069 GCA_039795695.1 Bacteroidota bacterium | reverse complement strand
TCCGGGATGCGGATTCTTTCAAGTATTCTTACCGAATTGCGAACAACGGCAGGGTGGCTGTTTTTATTCTTCAGTTGTGCTACCAGCGCTTTGATATAGGGTTGAATGAGTGCCGGTTTTTTTTCAGTTGCCAGGTTAACACTCCAGGCAGCTCTTTGTGCCACACGGTATTCATTCAGGAGAAAGCATTGCATTAATTCCCTGAAATTTTTTGCAGAAAGGCAGGCATAGTCGGCAATTTTCATTGCCTGTTTTCGGGAATGTTCTTTTAGTAGTTCGGCTTGGATATCCATTTTTATTTTTCCAGGGCAGTTTTCATTTTTTTAATTTCCAACGCATCCACTTCCACATTTTCCAGCATTTCATTCATGGAAGCAACGGTGAATTTCATTGGCGAAGCAACCATTTTCCTGGCAGAACTATGCAGTTCTACTGCACCGGTATAGTTCGTCAGTTCCCGTATATTATTGCTCCTGATGCCACTGCCGGGCATTATCGTGATTCTGTTGTTTGCTTTTTCAATCAGTGCTTTGATCAGGTCCCTGCCATCCCAAGCCTGTGCTGTTTGTCCGCTGGTGAGTATCCGCTCACAACCGCACCGGATAAGGGTTTCCAGCGAATCCATCGGATTTTTGGCCCTGTCGAAAGCGCGGTGAAAACTAACTTCCATGGGGTAGGCAATTTGCACCAGTGCGCTTGTTCTGGCTTCATCAACAGTGCCATCCTCATGCAATAAACCAATTACCACACCTTCATAACCGAGTTCTTTGCAGAGGGAAATATCTTTCTGCATAACGGCAAATTCTTCTGCTGAAAACAAGAAATCGCCGGCCCTGGGCCGTATGATGGGAAAGACGGGGATGCGTATTTTTTCTTTGACAATTTTTAAAGTGCCATAAGACGGTGTAGTGCCTCCATCGGCGGGGTTTTCGCATAATTCGATCCTGTCGGCACCTGCTTTTTCTGCGGTGATGGCTGAACCAATATTGAAAACAGCTATTTCAAGCATGGGTTGTTTTTTCTGCATGGCAGTGGTTAAAAATAAAGGGGAATTTTAAATCAGGAATTTCCCGTCAACCATAAAATTCTTATCATCTGCATAACAAACAGCGAAATTGAATCCTTTCTGGATACAGTAACCGCCATATTCGCCCTGCTTATTAATGGCAATAAATCCCACCTGTATATCTTTTGCTTTGCTGCCTTTTATTTTGATGATTCTTTCAACCGCTTTTTTGCAGGCGTTTTCGGGTGAGAGGCCCTGGCGCATCAGTTCAACCACCAGGTGTGAACCGCAGATCCTGATTACGTCTTCGCCCTGGCCGGTGGCGGTTGCGGCACCCACTTCATTGTCTACAAATAGTCCTGCACCAATTATGGGCGAATCGCCCAAACGTCCGCGCATTTTGAATCCCATGCCGCTGGTGGTACAGCTGCCGCTGAGGTTACCATTGGCGTCCATCGCAACCATGCCAATGGTATCGTGGTTCCATTCTCCGTTCTCGAAACGGGTGGGTACGTATGCGCTTTGTTTTTTGGTATTCTCTATATTGATAACGGGCTTGTATTCACTTTTTTTGAGCCATTGCCGGTAAGCTTTCTGCGCATCGTCGGACAGTACCTGGGGTTCAAGGGGAAATCCTTCTTCCACGGCAAACTGCTGGGCGCCGGAGCCTACCAGCATCACATGCGGCGTTTTTTCCATTACACGGCGTGCAACCGATACCGGGTGTTTGATTCTTTCCAGGAAAGCCACACTGCCGCAGTTGGCCTGTTCGTCCATGATGCAGGAATCGAGGGTTACAAAACCGTCGCGGTCAGGGTTGGCGCCCAGGCCAACGCAGCAATTCCGGGAAGCTTCTGTAACCATCACGCCCTGTTCAACGGCATCAATGGCCGGGCCGCCCTTGCTTAAAACATTCCATGCAGCCTGGTTAGCGGCAATACCGGCATCCCAGGTGGAAATAACAATGGGTTTGCGGGCAGCTGCAGCGGGTTTAAAAGCGGCAAAGGAAAAACTGCCCAAACCCAGTGAGCTGAGCTGTAAAAAACGTCTTCTGGCAAGCATATGGTAAATTTTGGATGGTTAGGATAAACAGGGAATGAAAATAAAGCAAATTCGATTTTGAATGGTGGTTTCTGATAAATCGGGCTGCTTATGCATATTATTTTCATCGCCATGGGATATCTGAATACAATGATAGTAAGGGTTTCAGGCCTTTTGGGTGGTTTAAAACAAAGATAATGTATTTTCCTATAATTAATATTATGTTAAATAATAAATAAAAGAAAAATTATTAAAAAACCTGGCTTCTATCCTAAGAAACTGCGGGTATCAATCAGATTGATTCTACCCTTAACCTTTACCCCGAAAGAGAATTCTGGGACGTAAGTGTTAAAAAAGAGACATGTGGATGTGTTGTGGATTGATAACTTTTAAATAAAAAAGGTGCCTAAAATTAAGCACCTTAATATGGTAAAAGATTTTGCATCTGATTAAGCGGATAAGCCTTGATTCCCCTTTAGGTATTTACGTGCTGCTTCTACTTTTTCCGGAAATAAGGTTCTTCCTTTAAGTTTATCAGCTACCAAAGACAACAATGTTGACTTTTTAACTTTTACCAAATCTGCTGATTTAGTCTCATTGGTTTTCATAATGTGAAATTAGATTTATTTTTTAAATAAAAAAACATAATCGTATTCTTTTGAAGCGTCGTAATCTCCAACCTGGATACTTTCTGTATTCGATTTTGTTCCTCCAAAGAATTGATAATCAGCGCTTAGCGTGCCCATGTGCTTATCTACAAACCGTTTATATAGATTAAGGCGCCTGTTAAAGTTCTTGCATTCATCAGTATTACATTTTTTAGAGCAATTTCCCTTGCATTTTTCTATAAAATCAGGTCCGCTATCGCTACCATTTACCATGAGAGCGTGCTGTTTATAAATATCAAAAAATATAGGAATTGTACTTAATACCGTATTAAAAACGGTATAATGATCTCCATTATTTGAAACTTCTTTGTCATTTATTTTATCCTGAACAGGATCCCAGTCACCAAAACCTAA
>JBDKLG010000050.1:0-6760 GCA_039795695.1 Bacteroidota bacterium | reverse complement strand
TTTAAGTGCGACTACGGTTAAAACAGGCAATTTAACAGGGCTCACCAACTTAACCGCAACGGGTACCATTAGTGCGGCCACTATCAGCGGAACCCTAAGTTCTGGAGCCCTAAACTCGATTACCTCTACAAATTTAACCACCCAGGAAGTTTATCTCGGATCCAATGTATCTGTTACGGCTAATGCCTATGCAACTGTATTAACCACCACTTTAGCAGCGGGCACCTGGCTGGTACAAGCAGATGTGCAATTCAATAATTTAAATGCAACCCAGGGATACAATGAATTTACGGCAGTTTTGGGTACTGCTTCCAATGCTGCTTATACCTCCGGACAGGCAACCGTAAGGAATAAAGCTGCGGCCGGTAATGCTGCCTACCACATGAATCTGGCTAAAATTGTAACGCTCCCATCTTCTACCACTGTTGGTTTATATGCAACCTCCGATCTGGCCACTACAACCGTTCTGGCAACGCCTGTAACAAATGCCAGTACAGCCGGTACAGCTACTTCCATACACGCACTTAAGATTAAGTAGGGAATTTTATTCTCAGCAAACAAACTTTTAACCAAACAAAATATTCCTAAGCACAATGTCTCAACTCCTGGAGACATTGTGCTTAGCAGTATAAACCTGTTGTTTGGCTGAGGCATTTCATGGATATACGGATGTCCTGTATCGTTATTGCGTTGCACGCTTTAACTGAGAGATAGACTAGAATAAAAAAAGTCTCACATTTCTGTGAGACTTTTGTGACCGCGTTAGGATTCAAACCTAAAACCTTCTGATCCGTAGTCAGATGCTCTATTCAGTTGAGCTACGCAGCCGGGCTGTTTTAATTGGTAATCTTGGATTAAAAATTAAAAAAACGAAATTTCTTCCGTTTAGGGCTGCAAATATAATATCAAAAAAAGAACTGGCAAAACCAATTCGTAATTATCTGATAATTAATCTATTGACAGCTGTAACAGCTGTTTTTGTCTGTTTTCCGGGAGAAGGGAAGGAGCCCTTTAGTTACCAAACCCGTTTTGCGCAAAAAAAGCATCCTGACCGCCATTGTTACCCCTTGGCCGGCCTGCTTATGGCATAAAAAAACGGGGATTGATATTAGCGGGTGAGTTTTTTGGAACTCTTATGATAATGCGTCTAATTTGCACTTGTACGATAAATAGTCTTCCATGAATTATCGGGTCTTCGCCTCAGTATTATTGGTGTTTTGGAACATACACTGTGTGCAGGCACAGGCAGATAGCTCCCGATCAAAAAAATTATTGGTTTTACCCGTTATTTCCAGGTCCATCGAAACAGGATGGTCTTTTGGCGCAGCAGGTTCCTTAACCTTTCGTTTATCGCCCAAAGACAGTATTTCCAGAACTTCCAACCTGCAGGTACTGGCTTTGTATTCTACCAAAAAACAGTTGGTTACTGCCATCAATGGCTCCCAGTATTTTAACAATGAAAAATATATATTGAATGAGCAGTTTTCATTCAGCTCATTCCCGGATAAATTCTGGGGCCTGGGTAACCAAACAGCTGATGAAGCAGAAGAGCCCTATAAATTCAATCAGTTTTATATTTTCTTACACCTGCTTCGAAAAATAAGCCCGCATCTGTTCGTGGGAGTAGTTTATGAAATGCAGCGTTTGTGGAATGTGGAATATATGCCGGGCGGACTATTCGACCAGCAGAAGATAGTGGGCAGAAATGGCTACCTGGTATCAGGTGTTGGCAGCAGTTTTACCTATGATAACCGCAACAATGCTTTTTCTCCCAACAAAGGTTTTTATGGCCAGCTATTCATCAACCATTTTGATAAGTTCTGGGGATCTGATTATAACTACAACAATATTGTAATCGACCTGAGAAAATACATCCCCCTGTCATTGAACCAATCGCTGGCAATGCAATTGTACAGCTACAATACAACCGGCAGGGAAGTACCCATCAGAAGCCTTGCCTCATTTGGAGGAGCCAGCAGAATGAGGGGTTATTATGAAGGAAGGTATAAAGAGCAGCAACTGCTCATTATCCAGAGTGAATACAGGTTCCCGGTGTATAAAAAATTCAGCGGCGTTGCATTTGCAGGATGGGGCGATGTGAGCGATCAATTCGCGAATTATCAGTTAAGTCAGTTTAAATATTCCTTTGGAGCCGGTATCAGGTTTGCACTGGACAAAAAAGAAAAACTGAATCTGCGCATCGACTATGGTTTTGGACAGGGTAGGAATAATGGATTTTACCTGCAACTGGGTGAAGCATTTTAAGCTCCCGGCATCGCATGAATGTTCAATGCTGGCCTGACTATTTTTTTACCCAACAGGTAAATCAGGTAGGTAAAAGGGAAGGCGGCAAGCACGTCAATGGTATAATGTACATGCTGTACCAATACCATGATGCCTATCAAAATACTGGTTAACAAAGCCACTCTTTTTTCTGTTTTCCGGGTAAGGCAAAGAAAGATCAGGAACTGTGTAGAAGTATGTCCGGAATAGAACAAATCCTTGGTAATAAAAATAGCAGTGCCTCCGTAAAAAAAGCTTGTCAGGGGATCTTTCAGCGGTATCAGGCCTGCAGGGGGTTCCAAAGGAATCAGGGTTATGGTGGCTATTCTTGATAGCGTTAAAAGAATAAAACAGGTAAGGAAAAGAATAAAGATATCAGGTGATTGAATGCATCGGATCAATATCCAGGCCGACATCAGCCAGATGATCAAAAAAATGGGTACTGAGAAATCCATGGCCGGAATCCGTGAAAGCAATCCATCATTCAACCATGCACCCTGCCTGGATTCTATATAGGTGAAAAAAAAGGGGAAGCCAATCAATATAGCCAGTAAAAGGATGGTTCCTATAACGGCCATGATTCTGAATCTTTTGACAGACCAGTATGATTTCCAGATAAGTGCCGGAGACTTTTTATCGGTTAACCGGTTTGCCATTCGTCTACATTATGCCTGTTAAAAAATCGTTTGCTTAATAATGCCATCTTACAAAAGCTTCCATGGCAGCATATTTGGTCATACCCAGTGCCGCATATTGTTCTGCGGTATTATGGTTCCTGTCTTCCGCCCTTTGCCAGAATTCCCTGCTGTCTGCGCCCTGAAAAGGAACCATGTCTTTTTGCGACTGGTGTATAAAAATGCCAAATCTTTTCTTCATTACCTGGTCGGGGCTCATAGGTATGGCCATTTCAATTTCTGAAATATCCCATTCCTGCCAGGCCCCTTTGTACAACCATACCCAGCAATCCTTGATCCATGGCTCACCCTGTTCTTTTAATCTCCGCAGGCTCTCAAAAATAATATCCAGGCAAACCTTATGTGTACCGTGGGGGTCTGCAAGGTCTCCGGCACAATACACCTGGTGTGGTTTTATTTTTTGCAGGAGCTCCATGGTTATTTTGATATCTGCTTCGCTTTTAGGTTTTTTGTCGATCGTACCTGTTTCGTAAAAAGGCAGGTTCATAAAATGGCAGCGGTCTTCAGGTAAGCCTACGTACCGGCAAGTGGCTTTTGCTTCACATCTTCTTATCAAACCCTTGATGGACCTGATTTCTGCCGTGTCTGCCTGGTCTTTTCCTTTGCTGGCAATATACTCTCTTGCTGCTTTTAATATTTCCTGGCTTTTTTGGTTATCAATACCGAACATGGATTCAAAACCTACCGCAAAATCGATAAAGCGGGTAACAAATTCATCTGTTACGGCAATATTACCGCTTGTTTGATAACCAACATGTACTTCATGTCCCTGATCGTGCAGGCGCATGAATGTTCCACCCATGCTAATGATATCATCGTCGGGGTGAGGAGAAAAAATCAAACATCGTTTGGGATGGGGTTCGCTTCTTTCGGGGTGAGCGGGTATTACTGCATTGGGTTTACCACCCGGCCATCCGGTTAGCGTATCGCGAATCATATAAAATACCTGCAGGTTAATTTCATAAGCATCGCCTTTTTCAACCAATAGATCTGATAAACTATTGTCAATATAATCATCGGCTGTAAGGCTCAGGATAAATTTGTTGAGTTTAAGGGATAAATTTACCACCGCTCTTTTAACCATCGCAGAGGTCCAGATGCATTCACCGGTAAGCCATGGTTGGTTGATGCGTGTAAGATCGGCTGCTGCAGGCTCGTCGATAATGAATGTGCAATCGTGGTGTTGCTGCAGAATACTGGCCGGTACCTGTTCTGTAACATTTCCCTCAACCGCTTTGGCAATAATGGCTGCTTTCTGCCCCCAACCCATCAGGATTATTTTTTTGGATTTGAGGATATCACTGATACCCATCGTAATAGCCAGGCGCGGCACTTTGGAAATATTGGCGAATTCATAAGTATTGGCCAGCCGGGTAGTATTATCCAGGTTTATCAGCCTGGTTTTAGAAATATTACTTGAACCCGGTTCATTAAATCCGATATGCCCGTTTAATCCAATGCCCAGTATCTGCAAGTCAATGCCACCGGCTTCTTCCAGCCTGGCCTCATATGCCGCACAATGTTTTTTGATGGTTTCTTTTGGCCAGCTGCCATCCGGAATATGAATATTTGCCGGATCGATATCAATATGGTCAAACAAATGCCGGTGCATAAAGCTCCAGTAACTCTGGTAGGCATTTTTATTAATGGGGTAGTATTCATCCAGGTTAAAACTGACTACGTTCCTAAAACTTAACCCTTCTTCTTTGTGCATGCGAACCAGCTCTGCATATAGTTTTATGGGGGTACCTCCGGTGGCCATTCCAAGTACACATTTTTCCCCGGCAGCTTGTTTTTCGCGGATTAATCTGGCAATTTCCTGTGCAACAAAATTTGACCCTTCTTTTACGGTGGGAAAAATCTTCACAGGAATTTTCTCGAATGAATCTACCATGCTCATAGCGTACAAATTAATTTTATCAAAAATACAAGCTCTTTTCAGGAATGCAGTAAAACCTGCCTAAAAAATAAGGCCGGTCTTATTTATTCACAGGGTCTAGATGAGCTTTGCTATAACTCACTCCCCATAAATCATATCGTTTAAACTCATTCACCATTCTTTTTTCAAAATCGGGCCAGCTTTTCATTTGCGGGGATGTCCATAACACTTCGCTCAAAGCACTCATTCTTGGAAAAATCATGTATTCCACTTTGGAAGCTGTTTTCATGTATTCCGTCCATACATTGGCCTGTGCGCCTTTGATAAACTTTGCCTCTTCCGCTGAAAGTGAAGCCGGAAGCGGATCGTAGCTATATACTTTTTGAAGATTCAAATATCCTCCGATTACCAATGAATCTTCTTTTTTGGTTTGTGCATAATCAAAATACACATAGCTATTGGGTGTCATGATCACATCGTGCTGCTGCCGGGCTGCTTCAATACCACCTTTTTCACCTCGCCAGCTCATTACCGTTGCATTTGGAGCCAGGCCTCCTTCAAGGATCTCATCCCACCCGATTATTTGCCTGCCTTTTGAATTCAGGTATTTCTCAATGCGCTGAATAAAATAACTCTGCAGGCCATGCTCATCTTTCAGCCCTTTTTCCCTGATTAATTGCTGGCAGAATTCAGATTTTTTCCAACTGTCCTTGGGGCACTCATCACCACCAATATGTATGTATTTGGAAGGGAATAACTGAATAATTTCATCCAAAACATTTTGTAAAAAATTGAAACTGTATTCGCTGGGACAGAATACATCCGGGTAAACTCCCCAGCTTTGCTGCACCTGCTTACCGGTACTGTCGCCACTCCATACTACTTTAGCAGACGCTTTCCTGGTACTTTCAGCCGGAAAGCAGCTCAATTGCGGGTAAGCTGCAATGGCTGCAGATGCATGACCGGGCATTTCTATTTCAGGGATGATGGTAACATACCTGTCTGCCGCATAGCTTACTACTTCTTTGATTTCTTCCTGGGTGTAAAATCCCCCCGCTTTGGTAAAATCATTGCCTGTTCCGGGATGATGACCAATAATGGTACCGTTCCTGAAAGCGCCTACCTGTGTCAGTTTCGGGTATTTTTTAATTTCAATTCTCCAACCCTGGTCTTCTGTCAGGTGCCAATGAAAAGTATTCATCTTATACATGGCAATAAAGTCGATGAATTTTTTAATAAACTCAATGCTTAAAAAATTTCTGCCCACATCCAGGTGCATCCCGCGATAACTGAACCTTGGTTTGTCCTCGATGTCTACACAGGGAATGATGAAAGACGATTTTTTTTCATAACTCAATAATTGTAAGAAAGACTGTATTCCATAAAAAGTACCTGCTTCATTATCGCCACTAATCATTACCACATTGCGGTTCATATGAATATTATAGGCCCCGGGAACAGGGTGATCCATTCTTTCATAATTCAGGGTAATAATATTTTTAGCGGGTTTGTCTTTGGCGATTTTCAACTTAAATCCATAAAATTTCTGCAGGTAATCATTCAGGAAGCGGGCCGATTTCTCAAGGCCGGATCCCGCCAGTACTATCTGTGTTGCGGCACTAAGTGTGAAATTCCCATCCATTGTTTCCACCCGGTAGGGTTTGGGAACAATATTGACCTCCTGGGCAGGCAATGACAGGGAAGCAAGGAGCAGGCAGCAGGCGAAGGTTTTTTTAATCATACAAGGATCTTTTATAAAATTCAGTATTGATGATACCGGTAATGGCAAATGCATTTTAGCAGCATGGCACTAAATAAAAAAGATTCCTGTACAAACAGAAATCTTTTTTACTTAAGAATTATATAAAGTATTCATTAATCTACTTTGGTCAATTTGATGATA
>JBDKLG010000049.1:0-18978 GCA_039795695.1 Bacteroidota bacterium | reverse complement strand
TAAGAAGCCAGGCGATGCCAATGGGTGGTGCGGCGTATAAAACGGTACATATCATTTTTGTGCAACTGGTACATATCTTCCGCCATTAAGCTGCTGTCGCAATGAATCGTAAAATAATCTTTCACCCTGTTGATGATGGCGCCTGCAAACAATGCATCTTCCAGGTTAAACCGGTCTTTCCAGGCCGAGCATCCGAGGAATACGGGTTTATTGAGCCGGCACAAATAATCACATACAGCCGATAGGTTAGGAAAAGAACCAGTGATGATCTGGTCGGCACCATTCTGTAATGCCATGTGTAATAACCGGGTACCATTTGTAGTGGTAAGCACCAGTGTTTTTCCTTCAATAAATGAGCGGGGGTATTCTGCAGGCGAGTTACCATATGACAAACCCGGAATCACTTTACCATCCCGCTCACCTGCCGTAATGCCTCCTGTTTCTTTTCCGAGCTGAATACATAATTCAACAGAATCGACCGGGATTACTCTTTTTGCGCCGTTGTACAAGGCGGTAGCAATGGTTGAAGTAGCTCTGAAAACATCAATAATGACTACTACACTATTGGAAATATTGTATACATCCAGTAAACGCGGAGAGAGAACAGTATGTAGGGCAGGCTTATTGCTCATGGTGCGCAAAGATAAGGAAGCTTAGATTATTCAGGAGATAGCAGTGGTATCCTGCTTTAATGGATATTCAGGTTTGCACAATACTAAAGCAGGTTGCTGCAGCCTCATCAGAAACCCAAGAACTTATTAGCGATGGTTGTCAACCCCGGTTTAACCTGCGAAATTTTCGCCACTGGAATACTGTTGAAAGAATCGTTTTCGTTTCAGTATCAATGCAAATTGATTGCAGGGTTGATAGCAATATTATACAAAGGTTCTACAATTGTGTGAAAGACATATGTTAATTGTTAAAATTATTGTACACTTGTAAAGTATTGATAAACAGAGTAAAAAAGGTAAAGTTGTTAAATCTTTATTTTAAGAATGTTAAATCAGGATTCAATATCAATGTTGGAAGAATAATAAATTCTACAGCCGTGTTTTGCAGTAACAGAAATGACTACTATTCTTATCTGTCGGAAGCAGACAAGGGAACTGACGAAGGTGTAATAACCTGGATTGAATATGTTTTGAAGGGGCTAAAAGAAGAGACTGAAAAAATTGATAAACTTTTAGACTATAATTTTTTAAGAAAGGAAATGCTCATACCTGCCATCAGTCATTCGGTAGAAAGAAAATATATTACGGATTCTGAAGCAAAAATTTTAAGGAAGGCGATTGATAAACAAGAAATACAAGCTGCTGATGTTAAAGAATTTTTTGTTGGCAAAGCGGATGCAGAAGTTTCAAGGCAAATCAGAAAACTCATTAATAAGAAAATGCTTGTCCCTGAAAAAGAAGGAACAAGAAAATATGTTCTTCGGTTTGACAACAGTTACTTGTTGCGAAGTGTTATAAAGACGTTGGGGGAAAAAGGGTTCCTTCCTATTCGTGATGAACTGTGATAGAAACAGTATTGGCCTGGTTACGAAATGTTTGCCGCTAACGAACAGGTATTGCTATTTCACTTTTTGCCATTCAGCCTTTAAAAAGCTTGCAACCAATTTATACCACTTGAGAATTATTCAATTACCGTCAAAACACTTTTTTAATTTCTCTCAATAAGACCTTTAAAATTTAGGACACTTAAAAAGTGGCGACCCGGGGTTACTGTTCCAAACCTGGTTAACTGAAAACTCGCCGGTTTGATAATGGGAAGATGCAAGTTTGCCGGCAGTATAACCCACATCATATGACAGGCCAATTCTTAATTGTTTCCATTCCAGTGCCAGATAAGGAATAATGGCATCATTGAGCCTGAGCCAGGATCCTATGAATAGTTCCAGGTTATTTTCAGGATTGGTTTTAACAAAATAACTGTATGCACCGCCGAATACCCATTCATTAAAATCTCCCTGGTGCTGGTATTGAAAGCTTGCGTGAAATGTGGCATTGGCACCTGCGGGAAAATAGCCGCCTCCATGCAAATTAAATCTTGGCTGCAGGGTATAATCACTGGTTAAGATGCTGGTTTTGGGTTGCAGCAGATGATAGGCAGCAAGACCCAGGTAAAAATATTTATCATCAGTTGTCGACATGCCATAAATCATACCCGCATTCAAATCGAAAAAACTTTTTGAGGCAGATGCTATCGATTCCGTGGTTGCCAGTGAGAAGCCATTGGCTGTTAGCTGGTCTTCGAAATTGGCCATTGAGGTATTGAAGCGGGAGTTTCCATGGGTAGCCTGGAATCCGAAACTGAGTGAATGGTCGGTCTCTGCATCAAATCCTTTTTTATAGGCAAAAGAAGCAGTGAGAAAATTCTGCTTGAATAATCCATTCCCGTTCTGGTCACTTAATAAGAGTAGTCCTACACTCATCCTGTCTTTTGCACCTATCTTATTTTGCATAAGCGGAGCATCGGCCGAAACAGTATAAGTTGCATAGGGGTTATTGAATGCGGCCCACTGGTTACGTATATTACCCGATAACCTGAGTGTTCCGTTAAAATTGCCCGTATTCGCCGGATTCAGGGTAAGCGGCGAAGAAAAAAATTGCGAAAAGCTGGGATCCTGTGCAGCAGCCCTTCCCAAGAGCAGGCATGAACTTAAGATAAGCAGGTTTTTTATTTTCATGTGTTTATCTTACTAAAGTGATATTTCCTCTTTTCTCTTCAATCGTTCCATCCTGCAGGCCTAAAACGATGTAATACACATAGGTTCCATTCTCTGCAGGCCTACCCTTATAATATCCATTCCATCCCGCAAAGCGGTCATTGGGCAAAATATGCTGCTTCTCGAATATTTTCTCCCCCCACCTGTTGAACACCTGGAATTGGTTTACCATACTTACTTCTTTCCCGGCTATCACATAGAACCAGTCATTATTGCCATCGCCATTGGGTGTGAAAATATTGGGCAAAGCCAGGTGCGATTGATAAAATGCTTTTACGGTTACGGTAGTTGAATCGGTGCAGAAATTAGCGGTTGAACCCCAGATTTTATAAGTCCGGTTTATAGCGGTTGTTACCAGCGATACCAAACAGTTGCTGCAGCTCAAAGCCTCATCAGCAGGGGTCCATTGCAATGCAGCATAAGGTTCTCCCTGATTGGTAACGGTAAGCGTTACGCTTTGTCCCCGGTAAATTTCATACTCCTTCGGATCGATGATTAATTTAAAAGGGGTGAAATTAAATACCGATAAGTTATTACCCGTATTTGTTTCGAAAAGCAGCAGTTCACGATTAACGTAAACAAAGAGTTTATTTGTTTTGGATATTTTAATGGTTGTTTGAATGGTGGTGCAACCCGGTGTATCCGGGAAAATGGTGTTCTGGTCAATAAAAAAACTTCCCAGCTTATTTGCAGACCCTGTTGTGATATCCCCGTCAAAATATTCGATGGCTACCTGCTTTTTTAAGCTTTTGTATCCATTGCCCAGACAAATTTTTGTTTGTACCTGCATACTGTCGTTCCTGTCACAAATGGCCAACAGGTTGTCTGCACTCAGATCAATCGGGAAAACTTTTATATAGGCATTGGCAGAATCGGTACAGCCAAAACTGCTGCCGGCAATTGCTTTCAGCAGTACGGTATCTGTAACGGTAATGTTTGGGCTCATGCATCCTGTACAGGATAAATTTGTGGCCGGGCTCCATAAAACAGCAAGGATACTGTCGTTGGCGTTTTTTTGCAATTGCAAACTGAGGCTTGTGTTCACATATACCAATGTATCTGAAGGATTAACCGATAACCTGTATTGGAATTTTTTTCGGGTACTGTTATTATTGGCTTCGTTTAGTTCGTCTACCGTTTTGTTTTCATCAAAAACCAATAGCAGGGAATCCTGTTTTAAAGAGCCAGCTTTAAGGATATGTGTATAGGTTGCACTATTGCACCTGCCCAGAAGGTTTTTGTCCAATACGAAAGAAGGGGATAGTTTTTGTGCATTTGCCACACCGGGAAACTGGTCGTAAAAACCCACTACTGTTCCTGCCGGAATGGTATCATATCCGTTATTGGTAATACTAAAAACTACGCGGATGCTGTCTTGCTTGTAGCAGTTTACCTGGTAAATCGTTATCACCCCATCGGGTTGGGGGTTCTGAACGGATAGGCTGAAGATGGAAGAGTTTGCTACGCAGGGCCCTTTGGATGCTTCCAGTTTTATCTGGTAATTGCCGGGTTTTAAAAAATCATAGAGCAGGTCTTTGCTATTACTTACCAATGAAAAATTATTACCGGTGCTATCGGTTATATACCATTTGTAGGTATCTGCGCCGTATGAATTGTTTTGAAAAAGAACGGGATCTTTGTAGGCTGCCGCCGAAGAGGCAATGATTCTTTTATCGGGAGAAAATCTTGCATCCACACCACAATTGACCAACAGGTTTCCTGAATAGGTGCTCAGGCATTTTCTACCTGAACTATATGCCAATAGTTTAACCACATAAGTTCCGGTAGTAGCAACAGTATAGGAAAAATTAGCAGTGCTGGCCTGCTTTACCCCGTTTACATACCATTCAAAATCGGTTGAACCAGATGAAGTATTGTTAAATACAACAAGATCACCCGCTTTGGGATATGGATTGGCATACCAGTCAAATTTGGCGGCTACATTATCTGTGCATGGGGCTGTGCATTTGGTGCTGTTCATCAAACTACCCCCATTAAATAAATTCAGAAATGCAAGCATCCTGTTGGCCTGGCCCTTTGTAAATACAGTTGGACAGGGACTTCCATAATCCATAAAATTGGAAATATTATCTGCCACATCTGTTGTAAAGGGACCTGAAAGAGTATCTGTGCTGCAGGAGTTTTCAGGACTATTGCAGGGAGAGGATTTCACACTTTTATCAGGTGGCGTATCGCAAACCAGGTCACCATCCAGGCTGCAGTCGGCGTTGGCGCAATTCATTCCCTGGAAAGTGTGGAGCAGGGAGAGAAAATGTCCCATTTCATGTGCAACCAGGGGGCCGCTTAAATTGCTTACCACCAATCCGCCGCCGGCGGAAGCATAGCCACCTACACCCATCCTTGTCCACTGGCCGCATTCAAATACGCTTGGCTGAATTTCTCCATTTATTTTATTCACCAGCCAGATATTGGCATATTGCCCCGGATCCCATTGAGAGATTTTAGCCATCATGGAAGCTTCCAGGTCCTGGTCAACTGTTTCGTAATAAGTTTTAATCCGGTCGATCCCATTGGTTAAAGCGCCATCGGGTGCGGTATTTGCGAGGCAGAACTGAATACCGGTATTCACTCCCAGCGGGTCTGTGCTATAAACACCCTGGTGCGCAAAAGCTTTGTTTAATTCGGCAATCCCGTCTTTGACCATTTGATCGCTAATGGCATCGGGATCCAGGTTCAGGATATGTACTACCACGGGTATAAAAATGACTGAATTGATTACCTGGTTGGTACTAAAACCGGCCCCCTCAATACTCATACCATTATTTCTTTTGGAATTTGTAGTGGCGGTATTTTTTTGGAGATTGAATGTTCTGATCTGCTTATTCAAGGTAGTTTCACTGGAAAGGAAACTGCTGTTTTTGCGCAACTCCTCCAGGAATTTGTCGGAGCCGCAGCCAGCCAGGGGGGGAGTGCCATTGTTTACCTGTGCCAGAGAGCTATTGGCAAAAAGCAAAAATATTACTAACAAACGCTTTATTAATAACATACACAGGTAATATAAACAGTATATAATGATCCGGCCAAAACAAACCGGGAATATCCGGGTTCGCAGTTATGAATAAGATACCCGTACGCTTAGTACTGTTGCTTCAAAAAAGCCGATATATAGAAAAATTTTATAATAAAATTATTGGTCATCTTGGCTTTCAAATTGTTTGAAAAACGTAATAATTAGCTTGAAATCTATATAGGAAAATTGCCCGGCCGGCTTAATTTTGCTACATGAAACTGAGCGCCTGCAAGCAATTGAACAGAAATGGGAATAAGGTAAACAGGCTTATTTATCTGGCACTGTGTTTGTTTTTTTGCGGGCATGCATTATCGCAGATGCCGGACACGGCAAAAAAGACCTACCATTTTTCCGGCACCATTACTGCTACCAATAACGGTATTTCGCTGATTCCTACTTTTTCATTGGGTAAGCCTGCTGCCATATTCAGTTTTTCCATGGGCAGTAAGCGGCTGAGTTTTGATCCTGAATTCAGGTTTGCGCTGGATGGAAAACCCTGGTCGATGATTTTCTGGTGGCGGTATAAAATGGTGAAAGCAAACAGGTTTAGTTTTAATGTGGGTGCCCATCCTTCTTTTGTGTTTAAAACCATTAATGCCGTCAGTAATGGCGTGCCGAAAGATATGATTGTTGCCAACCGATACCTCGCTGCCGAATTTGTTCCTACTTATGCGCTTTCCAGAAATATAACTGTTGGAATGTATTACCTGTATTCGCATGGGATAGATGAAGAGTCTGTTCAAAATACCGATTTTATTACCCTTAATGCCAGTTTCTCCAATATCAAATTACCCGGAGAGCTTTTGTTCAGGTTCAATCCACAAGTCTATTATTTGAAGCAGGACGGGAAAGACGGTTATTACCTTAGTTCCATTTTTACCCTGGCAAAACAGCGTTTCCCGGTTATGCTGCAGTCGATTATCAATAAGACCATCAGAACAGATATTGGGGCAGATAAGGATTTTGTTTGGAATGCCAGTATTCTTTATTACTTCAACAATAATTATGTCAGGCACAGATAAACAACCCGAAACAGTAAGTTTGTGGGAGATGAGCAAGCTTGAAACCATCGAAGATTTCTACAAACGAAAACTCGATTGGGTACCGGATAATCTTCGCAAGGAAATAGGGCATTTCAATGTGTTTCAGCTGGACCCCTATGTTGGGGCCAATGCAAAGCAGGTTCCTTACAGCAAAAGAGATTTTTTTAAAATCACCCTGGTCATCGGCAACAGCAAAGTAAATTATGCCGATAAGGTATTTGAAATACAGAAGCAGGCAATCAGTTTTTCCAATCCGCACATACCTTATAAATGGGAGCATCTCGACAGAATCACCGGCGGTTTTTTCTGCATTTTTGACCAGCATTTTTTTAACCAGTTTGCCAAACTGAACCAGTATTCGGTTTACCAGCCTGGAGGCGAGCGGGTATTTGAATTAACAGACGAGCAGCAAAACACTGTGAAGAGTTTATTTCTTCGCATGTTTGACGAGATCAATTCAGATTACGAACATAAGTATGATGTGTTGCGTACGATTGTACTGGAGCTCATTCATTTTGCATTGAAACTGCCTTCTACCACCAAACCGGTTAAACAAATCCTCAATGCTTCGCAGCGGATCGCTACTTTATTTATTGAACTGCTGGAGCGCCAGTTCCCGATTGATACCACTCACCGGCAGATGCAATTGAGAACAGCAGCTGACTTCGCTTCCCAGCTGAATGTACACGTGAACCACCTGAACAGGGCGTTAAAAGCCAACACAGATAAAACAACCACACAAATTATTGCTGAAAGGATTTTGCAGGAAGCCAAAATCTTGCTGAAACACAGTTCCTGGAATGTGGCAGAAATAGCCGATGCACTTGGATTTGCTGAAGTAACCCATTTCAATAATTTTTTTAAAAAGCATGTGCAACTGAGCCCGCTTAAATTCAGGAATGGTTGATTGCTTATTGCGGGGCGGCATTG
Organism: Bacteroidota bacterium; assembly: GCA_039795695.1. Classification (GTDB taxonomy): domain Bacteria; phylum Bacteroidota; class Bacteroidia; order Chitinophagales; family Chitinophagaceae; genus Sediminibacterium. The sequence goes on along the minus strand of JBDKLG010000049.1, from coordinate 11,249 downwards.
GGTGCTGTGAAACAGGGTATGGCCCCTTGAGAGCCGGATGACCGGAATGTTTGATTTTCGTAGTTGTTTATTTGTTTTTTACTATGTTTTTACCAATGGCTACAATAATTTTACACTAAACAATTCATTGATGTCTTTTACACTACCACAAAGAAAACTGGGTAATGGCGGATTGGAAGTTTCTGCCATGGGATTGGGTTGTATGGGAATGAGTTTTGGACTGGGCCCTGCGAAGGATACCCGGGAAATGACCCTGTTATTAAGAGAAGCTTTTGACCGGGGCATCAATTTTTTTGATACGGCAGAAGTATACGGGCCTTTTACCAATGAAATATTATTGGGAGAAGCGCTGGAACCCATCCGGAAAAAATTGGTGATTGCCACTAAATTCGGTTTTAATATAGTGGATGGGAAAATGGCCGGTCTGAACAGCCGCCCTGAAAACATTAAAAAAGTAGCCGAAGCATCGCTGAAAAGATTAAAGACCGATGTGATCGATCTTTTCTACCAGCACCGCGTAGATCCCAATGTGCCTATTGAAGAAGTGGCGGGTGCCGTAAAGGACCTGATTGCAGCGGGGAAAGTAAAATATTTTGGTTTATCTGAAGCCGGTGCAAATACTATTCGCAAAGCACATGCGGTTCAACCGGTAGCTGCATTGCAGAGTGAATATTCTCTCTGGACAAGAAACCCCGAAACAGCAATCATTCCAACACTCGAGGAGTTGGGTATCGGGTTTGTGCCTTTTAGCCCGCTGGGAAAGGGTTTCCTCACAGGAGCCATCAATACCGGTACCAGTTTTGAAACCAATGATATCCGTAGCGGTTTGCCCAGGTTTACGAAGGAAGCCATTGAAGCAAACCAGGCAATGGTAGACCTGCTGGCTGCAATCGGTAAAGATAAAAATGCAAGTCCTGCGCAGATTGCACTGGCATGGCTGCTTGCGCAAAAGCCATGGATAGTACCAATTCCGGGAACAACTAAGGTTTCCAGGCTAACTGAAAATATCGGGTCATTGTCCATTATCCTTAATAAGGAAGAGCTCCGGCAAATTGAAGTACTGGCGGCTAAGATTCAGATCCAGGGTAACCGCTATACGGAACAGATGGAGAAAATGACGGGATTGTAAACCAACTGCATCCTCTGTTAGTGGCAGTTGCTGTGTAAGCCTAATCTTTTTTTGTACTGCTCATGGTAAATCTTGACAAGAGCAGGGATAAAAAAATCAATCCCGATAAAATAATGGGCAGTAAAAATGCAAACTTTATCGTTAGCCCAAATAGTATTCCAAAAACGAGCAGGTTAATGGTTATTACTCCCTGCATAATTTCGGATGCCAGTTTTTTCTGAAGCAGGTACCAGTTCAGCAAACTGCCCAATAAACAAACCAGACAAAAGCAGGCACTCAATGCAAATGTGAGCTCACTCATTGTGCGATGAAAACCTGCACCAAAATCAAACCTGTAATTGTCCATTAAAGCAAAGAGCTGCTTTTCGGTTTCGTTCTTTGGCTGCATCGTAACAAAAAGTGAGATGGTATGAATCAAGGCAGCAATAAGTTGTAGCACGGAGGCTGTTTGAAGCCAGGTGGAATATTTTTTCATAGTCTATTTGTTTTTATGGGTTTAATCTGCCAATGTTTTATGCGTTCTGCCGAACAATTCCTGTCCGGTATTTTTTAAACAGTTGCTGCAATTCCGGTAAAAAATGAGCCCGCATTTTATCAAATAGTCCTGTCTTTATACATCAGCCTGCCGGTTGCTTATTTGTAAAGTCCGCTTCTTTCGTAAATAAGTCAAGTCCCACAATCAAAATCACAACGCTTAAAAAGGTTATTTTCTGCATAACCGGCAACCAAAGATAGCTGCCTGAACCATAGAGGTATAAGGTATAATAAAAAACAAGCAGGCAGCCGGTGCATAGAAACTTGAACAAGTGCAATCTTGATTTAAAGATAAAAACGGTGATGTAGAATATGCTTACAAGAAATAAGGTGCTTGACAGGTTAACCATGATATCATGGAGGGGTGTCACAATTAAGAAAGTAAATAGCATACCTCCCACGCCTAAATAACGGACGATTTGGGCAGGACCTTTTGCCGGTATTTTCTTTGAAAACCTAATGAAAAACAATGCGAAACTGGCAGCAAGAAACATCATTCCGGTATCGGCCCATATCCTGGATGGATTGGGAGCGCCATTCACGGATTTTTCGCCAAAGAGGTTGCTGATGAAATTTTTTGACCAGTCGAACCCTACAGCATTCTTATCAGATAAAGAGCCACCCGGATAAACCATCGTTGCAATTACGAGCAGTACGAGTGCAATGAAGATTCCCAGCTGGACTGCAAATTTTTTTAGCATTTTTTAATGGTGGTATGATACAAATTTAATTTTTTCGTGTGAGTATGCAAATACAGTTAAAAATGATCAGGATGCAGGATATCAATCCATCGAAAAACCTCCAATGAGGGGGTATTGGCGATGATTCCCTGAATGGTATAAAATATAAACACTAAATTTAGTACTCCTAAAACAGACCATGGCAGACCCGATATTTATTTTACTTACAGGTGTTATTATTGTTGTTGGCGGCATTATTGGTTTAAAGTTGCATCCTTTTTTATCGCTTTTATTAGCGGCATTGGTGGTGGCTTTGCTAACACCTGCTTTGTCGGTTGAGCAATTTCATTTATCAAAAGGAATAGCAGCTGCAGAAGCTGTAAAACTTTCCCATAAAAGCATCGGCGAGAGAATAGCAACTGAATTTGGAAATACCTGTGCAAAAATCGGTATCCTCATTGCAATGGCAGCCATTATTGGCAAAGCCATGCTGGATAGCGGTGCAGCAGAGAAAATTATCAGGGCCATGTTGAAAATAACAGGCCAAAAAAATGCCCCGATAGGTTTTGTGCTAAGCAGCTTTTTTTTAACCATTCCTGTTTTTGTGGACACGGTCATTTTTTTAATGATGCCTTTGGCAAAAGCCATGGGTATGCGCCTGGGGAAAAATTACCTTCTGTTGGCATTATCTGTTATTGCGGGGGCAATCATGGCCAATTCCTATGTACCGCCATCACCCGGCCCACTTTATCTGGCAGGGGCTTTAAATGTATCTATTGGATTAATGATGTTGTTTGGATCAATGCTGGGTCTTTGCACCATTACCGTGGGTTATTTTATTGCGTTATGGTTAAATAAAAAATACGCCATTCCGCTAAGAGACTCGCCTGATGCACGTTTGGAAGATATTGCAGCAATTGCCGGCAAAGAAGACAAGGATTTGCCCTCCCTGGGTTTCGCGCTCCTGCCTGCTGTTTTCCCCCTGGTTACCATCTGTATCCGTTCAATGGTGGAAGTATTCGGTAAACCCGGTACTGCTTTAACGGGTTCGGTGATGCTTAATAAATGTATTGACCTGATATTATTTTTTGGCGATAAAAATATTGCCTTATTAATGGGGGCCCTATTTGCGCTGCTGGTTTTGATAAGCCAGAAGAAAACAACGGGTGATAAGCTAACCGCTTTTGTACAAACAGCCCTGATGAGCGGCGGGGGAATTATTTTGATTACTTCAGCCGGCGGAGCTTTTGGTGGAATGCTGCAGCAGTCGGGGATCAGCCAGCGCATTGCCGGCATAACCAGCGGTTACCAGATCGCATTACTTCCTTTGGCATTTTTTATAACCGCAGTTGTGCGAACAGCACAGGGTTCGGCCACCGTGGCTTTAATTACCGCTTCCGGGATATTGGCCGGAATGGCCCAAAATACCAACATGGGCTTTCATCCGGTATATTTATGTTTGGCCATTGGAAGTGGTGCAAAACTGATTCCCTGGATGAATGATGCCGGTTTTTGGATCATGTGTAAAACCAGTAATTTAACCGAAAGAGAAGCACTCAAAACCATTACTCCCATGCAAAGCTTAATGGGTTTAACAGGGCTGGTGATAACCATGCTGGCCGCATGGATTTTTCCAATGGTTTAGCAATAGCAAACAGCATGACAGACAACAATCAAAATATTGTAATTCACACTACTCCGCAGGACAATGTAGCCATTGTAGCCAATGCATCGGGTTTAAAGAAAGGAGCAGTTGTTTTGAATGGGATAATGCTGGAGGAAGATATTCCGATGGGGCATAAAGTAGCGCTGGCTTCACTGAATATCGGGGATCCGATCATCCGCTATGGGCAAATAATCGGGTATGCCAATCAGGTAATTCACAGGGGATGCTGGGTAAATGAGACCAATATTGATTTGCCCCTGGCCCCTGATTTAGCAGAGATCCGGTATGTGAAAAAAGAAAAGCCTGCCATGGTGCCGCTGGAAGGGTATAGTTTTCAAGGATACCGGAATGCAGATGGAAGCGCAGGTACAAAAAATGTTTTAGGCATTACTACCAGTGTGCAGTGTGTAGCAGGGGTTACTGATTTTATTTGTAATAAAATTAAAAAAGAACTCCTGCCATTGTATCCCAATGTTGATGATGTGGTGGTGTTTAACCATAGTTACGGCTGCGGCATTGCCATTGATGCTCCTGCAGCGATTGTACCAATCCGAACCATCCGCCACATAGCCCAAAACCCCAATTTTGGCGGTGAGGTAATGATTATTGGCCTGGGTTGTGAAAAACTACGCCCCGAGAGATTATTGCCCGATGCCGAAAAACAGGGAGACAGTTCAATACTTTATCTGCAGGATGAATCATTTGAAGGCTTTGGTGATATGGTAACGGGAATTATGCAAATGGCAGATAAACACCTGCAAAAACTTAATCAAAGAAAACGTGTGACCTGTTCGGCAGCTGATTTGGTGGTTGGCATGCAATGTGGTGGCAGCGATGCATTTTCGGGCCTTACCGGAAATCCTGTTTCGGGCTTTGCGGCAGATTTGATTGTAAGAGCGGGAGGTACGGTATTTTTTTCGGAAGTAACGGAAGTAAGAGATGCCATCCATTTACTGGTGCCAAGAGCGGCAGATGAAAAAGTTGCACAGGCGCTTAAAGATGAAATGAGCTGGTATGACAACTATTTACAACGTGGGATGGCCGATCGCAGTGCGAATACAACACCGGGTAATAAGGGGGGAGGCCTGAGTAATATTGTAGAAAAAGCATTGGGTTCTGTTGTTAAATCCGGAACCAGTATGATTGTAGATGTACTATCTCCGGGAGAAAAACTCCGTAAAAAAGGCTTGAACTTTGTAGCTACACCTGCCAGTGATTTTGTTTGCGGTACACTGCAATTGGCCGCGGGTATGAATGTGCATGTATTTATTACAGGAAGAGGAACACCTTACGGACTAAATATGGTTCCTGTAGTAAAAGTTAGCTCCAATACAAAACTGAGTAAACGCTGGCAGGACTTAATTGATTTTGATGCAGGTCCTGTGGCTTTTGGTATCAAAACGATTGAGGAAATGGGCTGGGAATTATTTAAACTGATTCTTGAAATTGCAAGCGGAGATAAGAAAGTGGCTACAGATAAACTGGGTATTTATAACGACCTGGTATTATTCAATCCCGGACCGCTTACTTGATCCGAATACAGAACTGCTTAAGTATGCTATTAAACATCCAAAAGAAGGGCCCGAAGATCAGGGAAATGTATGTTACGCCCATTGCGGTTGTTGATCCCCCATTGCTGAATGCTGCCGGCCTTCATGCTCCTTATGCCTTACGTATAATAATAGAATTGGTAACAGATGATAATATTAGCGGCATCAGTGAAATTCCCGGTGATATTGCTATTGAGAAAGTATTAGAAAAGAGCCGGCCTTTTATTGTGGGCAATGACCCTTTTCAATTGAATCGTATAAAAGATACACTGGTTGCAAATTTTGGTACCGATAAAATTTCCGAAAGAGGCGATGCCCCCTGGGACCAGCGTACGCTGGTACATCTTTTCAGTGCCATTGAAGTAGCTTGTCTGGATATTATGGGCAAAATCATCAATCGCCCGATTGTTGATATACTGGGTGGCAAACGCAGGGATGCAGTGCCATTTTCAGCCTATCTTTTTTATAAATACGAAGGGGCCGGCGGTGAACTGGGTTTTGGAACAGATAGCGCTGCAATGGGTTGGCCGGCAGCACGCCAGGCCAGTGCATTGAATCCGGAGGAAATAGTTGCACAGGCGAAAGCCATGTGTCATGAATTTGGCTTTCAGTCTGTTAAATTGAAAGGAGGTGTTTTTGAACCCGGAAAAGAAGTAGAAGCGGTACTTGCGCTACGTGCAGCTTTCGGCGATGATATGCCTATCAGGATTGATCCCAATGCTTTATGGACAGTTGAAACTGCTATTCAATACGGTAAGAAAATGGAAGGGATCATTGAATATTTAGAAGACCCTGTTCGCGGGCAGGAAAATATGGCAGCAGTCAGGAAAGAATTGAAAACACCCCTGGCTACAAATATGTGTACCACTTCTTTTGAAGAGATACCCAATAGTATCAGGTTAGGGTCGGAGGATATTATTTTGAGTGACCACCATTTTTGGGGAGGCTTGCGGGCATCTATGACCCTTGCAGGCCTGTGCCAGACTTTTGGCAGACAATTGTCAATGCACTCCAACTCCCATTTAGGCATATCATTGGCAGCAATGGTACATTTGGGTGCAGCTATACCAAACCTGCACTATGCCCTGGATACGCATTATCCCTGGCAGTCGGATGAGCTTATCATAGGTGGTCGGATGAAAATTGAAGAAGGGAGGGTTGCCGTACCGGAAGCTGCGGGGCTGGGGGTTGAATTAGACAGGAAAGCATTGGCGGTACTGCACCAAAATTATTTGACCTGCGGCCTAACTAAACGCAACGATGAAATTGAAATGCAAAAAGTACAGCCTGATTGGAAATTCAAAGCAACCCGTTGGTAATAGAAATTTTACAGAATTGAGAAGCAATGATTTTTTTAATCAGGCATGCATCAGTTAAACCGAACAGGACTGATTTATTTAATTATTAACCGGTAACAGAAAGAAGCATAAATAAACTATATGGAATTATCAAAAATCAAAGCATCACTCGAAAACGGACTCCTTTCATTCCCTGTTACAGATTTTAATGAAAAGGGAGATTTTAACCCCTTAACTTATGCCGACCGGCTTGAATGGTTTGTCAATCACCGGGTTTCCTCAGTATTTGTGGCCGGTGGAACGGGAGAATTTTTTTCACTTTCTGCTGATGAATACGAACAAATTGTAACCATCGCAGTTAAAACAGTAGCCGAAAGAGTTCCGGTTATTGCAAGCCTGGGCAGGAGTATTCCTGAAGCCATCGCGTTTGCAAAAATTGCTGAAAAAGCGGGTATCCATGCATTGCTGCTTTTCCCGCCTTATTTAACAGAATGCCCGCAGGATGGTGTATGCGAATATGCCAGAACTATTATGAACAATACCTCCTTACCCGTTATTTATTATAACCGGGGTAATGGCGTACTTTCTACCGAATACATTCAGCAATTGGCGGATGACTGTCCTAATTTCATTGGATTAAAAGATGGTACGGGCAATATGCAGGACCTGAATGATACGATTAAGACCGTTGGTAAGCGTCTTTCCTATATTGGAGGCGTACCCACAGCCGAAATTATTGCGGAAGCATATTTATCAATTGGTGTAAACACTTATTCTTCTGCGGCGTTCAATTTCGTACCCGAATTGGCGAATAAATTTTATAAAAGCCTTCGGGAAGGGGATCAGGCAACAGTAGCTGCCATTACCCGACAATTTTATATTCCGTTTGTGCGCCTGAGGGGCAAAAAAAATGGCTATGCGGTAAGTTTAATAAAAGCAGGCGCAAAAATAATTGGCAAGAGTGCAGGTGATGTGCGCCCGCCACTAACTATGCCAACAGAAAAAGAAGTAGAAGCATTGCGCCGCATTATTGAACAAAATCAATAGTTCTGCAATAGTTACTTTTAGTAAGGGAGGCCGGTTTTCTTTATTGCGTCGAGGTATTTTTTCTTAACGCCTTTGTCTTTTTCCCTGTCACAGATTGTTTTGATAGCGGGTAGTAAATTTTTGTTATGCTTTGTTTTTAATTTGAGTATTTCTCCAAGCGCAAGGGCAGAAGCCCAGCGAACAACTGTGCCGCTGTTTTCAGTGTTTGCGAGCAGGTGGTTGATCGCTTTAGCAAGTTTTTGCTCAAATAAATATGCGATATTTGCAATCACTTTGGCACTTTCCCATTTTACTCTTGGTGCATTTTCTTTCAGGGTTTTTGTTACAAAGGCAAATAGATTTTCATCGGCAATTGCCGGGTCCTTCCTCGTCGCAAATTCAATGGCTTCAATACAGGTGGCTTTCTCCGGGTCTTTTGCTTTTTCTGCAAATAGAATCAGCTCATCGGTTAACAGAGATCTGTCTAAAAGCCATTCGCTGATGGTGGCTACTTTTTCTTTTGCCTTCTTTGTTTTGTCGTTCAGTATTTGAGCAATAGCCATTTTCACAATTTAACAGATTGAAATATGCACCATTTTCTCAGTAATCAGCATGATTTTATCTTTCATTTAGAAAGCAGCACAAAATCAGGCGCAGCCTCAGCGGAGATGAAGCAGGTAGTTGCTAAAATTTGATTGTAGCAGGCAAATACTTTGCTACAAGGTCCTGGTAATAAGGCTTCAATTCGGCCCAGCTTTTCTGGTTGGGGTTCTTAGAATAAAGATCATAGGGGTTGAAAAGGTTTACCCATTTGAACAGTTCTTTGTCGTGGGCATTCAACAAATGGTCATAAGCATGCTCGCGGTGTTGCGCATAAAAGGAATGATAACGGAGCATGTACAGACCCTCTTCAGGTATATAGTCCTTCATCATGTGGTAAACATATTCATCGTGGCCCCAGGACATATGCACTTTGTTGAGTCCGCAATTGGGTTCATATACGCCATATTTGGTGCTATAAACAGGATTCTTATAATCAGGGTTATCGGAAAAGAATTCGGGGAATACAATCTTATCGGAATAAGCACAGCCAACCGGGAAAGTATCTCCCACTACTCCCCATTGAGGTTCGCCAAAAAGGCAAAGCACTTTTCCCATATCGTGCACCAGCCCAACCAGTACCATCCAGTCGGGATGACCATCATTGCGGATGGCTTCTGATGTCTGAAGCAGGTGCTGCATCTGATCAAGATCGGTATCCGGATCGGAATCGTCTACAAGTTCATTCAGGAAATCGAAAGCATTCCAGATAGGCATTTCTTTTTTATTGAAACGCAGGAAATCTTCTTTTTTCTGCACTACATAATCATAGGTTTGAAATTTATGGTTGAGGCGGTAAAATTCTTTTACCGTATCTCTGGGGGGTTCGGTATAATTACGAAATGCTTCAGTGGCTTTATCCTGTGCAATAGTGGAAGGATCGGGATAACGTTTAAGAACATCCTCTTCCCATTCATCCAGATTTGCCAATGGCTGGATCAGGTCAATGGATTGCTGTTCAGGAGAGCTGGGCATAATTCTGGCTTTAGTGGAGTGATGTGTTGCGTTAAAGTTATCAAAAAGGGTTATTGCAACACCAGCTTTCACCCAAAACTTTTGGTTTCAGGCATTTTTTACCAAAAAACCGTGTATAAAGCCACAAGTATCCCGCAAATAATCACAGAGCCAATCACAAAACCGGGGCTTACCCGGAACAGGGAAGTATCTACCACAATTGCATGGGTATCTTCTTTTTTCCTTGGAAAAAACAGGCTTATCAGTACCATGGTCAGGGTAATTAAAACAAAACTGATAGACATTCTGTCAAGAAAGGGATAATCCGGGAAAGCGCCTCCGGTCCAGCCCGGCAGGAATTTCAAAACGGTAGATATGGGGATGGTTAGCAGTGCACCGGCGGTGGCGGCTGAGGCAGTAGTAGGTTTCCAGAAAAAGCCAAGCAGAAAAATGGCCAATACCCCGGGTGAGATGAAGCCCACATATTCCTGAATAAACTGGTATGCCTGGTCTAATGAGCGAAGTGCGGGTGTTACCAGGGCTGCGATTAGCATGGCCACAATTACTGCCCATCTGCCAATAAGCACGGTTCTGCGATCGGATGCCTGCTTATTGAAAAATTTCTTGTAAATATCTAGGGAGAAAATAGTGGAAATGCTGTTCGCTTTTCCTGCAAGCGATGCAACGATTGCTGCAGTAAGGGCTGCAAATGCGACACCTTTCAATCCCGCCGGCAAAAGATTCATGAGGGTAGGATAGGCATGATCGGGTTTGATGATGCCGTTTTCCGACATTTCCTGTTGAAACATACCATTGTGGTGCAGTACATACATCGCAATTCCGGGTAATACAGCAATAATGGGGATCAATAATTTAAGGAAAGCTGCGAACAGGATACCTTTTCGGGCAGTTTGAAGATCTGCTCCCAATGCTCTCTGCACAATATATTGGTTACATCCCCAATAAGCCAGGTTATTCACCAGCATACCACCGATCAATACAGATAAGCCGGGCAATGCCGGATAATAAGGATCTCCTTTTTTGAAGATCATGTGAAAATGTGCAGGTGCTTCGCGACGCAATACAGCAAGCCCTTTCAGGATATTACTCCCGTATCCGAAATGTTCGGATAAAAGAGTGATGGCAAGATAGGTAGTTACCAATCCTCCCGCAATCAGCACGATTACCTGTATCACATCTGTATAACCAATTACTTTCATCCCACCCAGCGTAACGATCACAGAGAATGCCGTAAGACCCGCAATACTCCATTCAAAACTGATACTGGAGATGGAAGAGATGGCCAGTGCGCCCAGATAGATGATGGACGTAAGGTTTACAAATACATATACCAATAGCCAGAAAACAGCCATGATGGTGCTCACTGTATCGTTATACCGCTTCGACAAAAACTGGGGCATTGTGAAAATGCGGTTTTTGAGGTATACCGGAATAATGAAAATGGCTACGACGAGTAAGGTTGCAGCTGCCATCCATTCATAGGTTGAAATAGCCAGCCCCAGTGCAAAACCGGAACCCGACATGCCAATAAAATGTTCAGCAGAAATATTGGAAGCAATGAGCGAAGCACCGATTGCCCACCAGGTTAATGAGCCCTCTGCCAGAAAAAATTCAGTGGAACTGCTACTGCCGGCGGCTCTTTTTTTATGAAATACATAATAACCATAGGAGCTTATGGCAATAAAATAGATGATGAAAACAAGGTAGTCGGCGGTTTGTAGCATGGCAGCAGTTTTCAGTTATGAATATAATATTTTATTATCCATTACCGGTTTTTTTAGGCTGGCATCG
>JBDKLG010000048.1:0-2715 GCA_039795695.1 Bacteroidota bacterium | reverse complement strand
TAGTACGGGGGAGAAAGTAAATGAACTGGTTTCTTTTCCCGGAACATTGTCGGCCCATCGTTTGCGCAATGGAAATACTTTGCTTACCGGGATGAACTGGCAGAACAAAAAAGGGGTGTTGTTGATAGAAGTAGATGCCAAGGGAAATATTGTGAGAGAAATCAACTATCCGCCTCAGTTCACTTATTTAAGGCTGGTAAGAGAAACGCCCAAAGGAAATTTTATGGTAGCTGCAGAGGATACGGTTTTTGAAGGAAATGACAAGGGAGAAGTATTATGGAAAGTAAAGTTAACCGGTATTGCCAAGCCCCATGTATGGCAGGCCATTCGCTTAACGAATGGCAATACAGTCGTCAGCAGCGGTTATGCTGCCAACTTACAGATTTTTGATGCCAGCGGAAAACAACTGGATACAATCAGCGGCCCCAAAGAAGTGAATCCGCATTTTTTTGGGGGCTTTCAGGTATTGGCCAACGGAAATTATGTGGTTACCAACTGGCAGGGACATGGCCCCACGTTTGGCAACAGCGGCATACAATTGCTGGAATATTCAAAAGAAGGGAAACTGGTATGGAGCTGGAAACAGGATCCCGAAAAATACTCCTCCTTACAAGGTGTGATTGTATTGGATGGGCTTGATACAAAATTTATGCACTGCGAAAACGGCAGCGGTGTGCTGGAAGCAATAAAAAAATAAGTTTTTAGTCCAGCACTTCATAAATCGTTACCGGGTGTTGCTTATTTTTTAAAACCACTTCCCCAATTTTATTACACCTGAAAGAGTTCTTAACTTTTTCATACGCCTTTTCTGAAATGATGATCTGCCCTGCTCCTGCTGTGGATTGTAGTCTGGCAGCGGTATTTGCCACATCGCCCACTACGGTATAATCGAGTCTTCGCAGGTTAGCGGAGCCAATATTTCCCGATATCAGTTCACCACTATTGATACCGATGGACAATTGGGGCATGAATTGACTAACCGTCTCTTCTTTGGGTAATGCAGCTATTTGACTGCGAAGAGACAGGCAGGCTTCAATGGCCCTGTCCAGGTGGTAATCGCCTCTGAATACGGCCATGATGGCATCGCCGATGAATTTGTCTACATGCCCTTCCTGTGCAATTATTTCCTTCACCATCACATCAAAATAGCGGTTGAGCATTTTTACTACATTATCGGCAGATTCTATTTCGGTAATGGCAGTAAAGCCGCAGATATCAACAAAAACAACGGTTGCATCAATTGTTTCATTGAGCATTAAAGAACTTTCAAATTCATGGCTTCCCATAAATTTCAATACATTCTCATCCACATACATCCTGAGGATATTGTTCTCCTTGATGGCATTAAGTGTTTCCCTGATTTGTACTACCTGTTTCAGTGTTTTCTCAATGGTTAGTTCCAGGTCTTCGAAGTTGACGGGCTTGCAAACAAAGTCGAATGCGCCTTTATTCATGGCAGTACGGATATTATCCATATCGCCGTAGGCAGAAACCATCACGGTTTTGAGGATAGGATTGGCCTCGTTAAGAATACCCAGTAATGTGAGTCCGTCCATTTCCGGCATATTGATATCGCTTAAAACAAGCGATATATCAGGATTCTCCTGTATTTTTTGCAATGCCTCTTTTCCATTCAGTGCGAAAATGAATTCATATTTCGCTTCCCTGATCTGTTTTCTGAACTTTTGTCTGATCAGGTTCTCCAGGTCTATTTCATCATCGGCTACCAAAATTTTTGACATATCAGCTGATTTTCAATTTTTCTTTTAATAGGTTAAAGTCTACAGGCTTTGTAAGGAAATCGTCTGCGCCCATTTGCATTGCCTGCCGGTAGTTTTCTGCATCGCCATAAGCAGTAATCATCATAACAACCGGAGGTGGTGTAAAGTACTTGTGCTTTATCTGATCGAGCAATTCCAATCCGCTCATACCGGGCATATTGATATCCGATAGTATCAATACGGCTTCATGGTCATTTTCATTAAGGTAACGCAGTGCCTGCTCCCCCGAAGTGGCGAAAGCGAAGGCTACGACACCTTCCCTGATCTCTTTGCGAAATTTTTGCTGAAAAAGGGTTTGCATATCCTGTTCATCATCTACTACCAGTATTTTCATAAACATAGTTTTTATTGGTTATTGTTTTGGTATTATTATACTGAATTCTGTGTAAACGCCTTCTTCCGAGCGAACAGACAATTCCCCTCCATGCCCTTTGGTAACGATATCATAACTCATGGATAATCCCAGTCCCGTTCCTTCTCCTGCAGGCTTGGTGGTAAAAAAGGGCTGGAATATTTTTTCCTGTACCTGAGGGGGGATCCCATTTCCATTGTCTTTTACGGAAATGATGATTGACTGGTCGGATGAGCGGATTTGCGGATTGGTTGATTGATTAATTAGCCGGGTGCTTACGGTGACTGTTGGTTCATAGTTTTCTGTACCGGTCTGGTTCATGTGTGATTTTTCATTGACGGCATAAAATGCATTGGTAATAAGGTTTAGAATAACCCTACCCATGTCTTGCGGTAATACATTAATCAGACCGATTGATGCATCAAAATCAGTGACCATTTTGGCGTTGAAAGATTTGTCTTTGGCCCTTAAACCATGATAGGCCAATCGCAGGTATTCATCTGCCAGGGCATTGATATCGGTGGGCTCTTTAATACCGGTACCACTGCGGCTATGTTGTAACATCCCTTTTACAATTGCATC
>JBDKLG010000047.1:0-8702 GCA_039795695.1 Bacteroidota bacterium | reverse complement strand
TATGAGAACAGACAGTATCAATTTAAGTGATACTGCTCTTGAAGATATCAGGAACCAGGTTACCGGCACTTACGGAAAGGAATACCACCAGCCAAGAAAATTCAAAAATAAAAATGAGAGTGCCCAGGAAGCCCATGAAGCTATCCGACCCACTTATATGAGCACTACTTCGGTTGAGGACGAAGACCTCAGACGTTTGTATGAATTGATCTGGAAAAGAACCATTGCTTCGCAAATGAGTGATGCGGAGTTTGAAAAAACCACTGCAAAAATTGCAATCAGTACCAATAAGGAAAGCCTTTCGGCCAATGGCGAAGTAATGAAATTTGATGGGTTTCTGAAGGTTTACCTTGAAGGAAAAGATGAAGAGGAGGAAGAGAATACAGAAGGAATGTTACCACCATTGGTTTCGGGGCAATCGCTGAATTTCAGTTATATGACTGCAAGCGAAAAATTTTCCCGTCCCGCAGCAAGGTATACAGAAGCATCGCTGGTAAAAAAACTGGAGGAACTGGGTATTGGTCGTCCATCCACCTATGCGCCCACCATTTCTACCATCGTAAAAAGAAATTATGTTGAGAAAAGAGACAAGGAAGGTTCCAAAAGAGCGATGGGCATTTTGCGGCTTACCAAAAATGACCAGATAGAGAAGGAAACCGTGATGGAAAATACGGGTGCTGAAAAAAATAAGCTTTTTCCTACTGATCTGGGATCGGTTGTTACCGATTTTCTGAAACAATACTTTACCAAAGTAATGGATTTTGGTTTTACGGCTAAAATTGAGGAAGAATTCGACCAGATAGCTGAAGGAAAGATTTCCTGGAGCAAAATGATTGATGGCTTTTACAAACCTTTCCACGAAACCATTGAGCATACCCTTGAAAATGCAGAAAGGGCAAAGGGAGAGAGAGAGCTGGGAATTGACGCAGCATCAGGCAAAAGGGTTATTGCAAGAATGGGCAGGTATGGCCCGATGGTACAGATTGGCGATACTGCGAACGAAGAAGAAAAACCAAGATTTGCCAAACTGAAACAGTCGCAAAGTATTGAAACCATTAGCATGGAGGAAGCCATGCAATTGTTTTCCCTGCCAAGAGTACTGGGCGAATACGAGGGAATGGAGCTTGCTGTTAACCTGGGCAGATTCGGCCCCTACATCAAACTGGGCGAACAGTTTATATCAATTCCAAAAGGAGAGGATTTGTATGAGATGGATTTGGCAAGAGCCGTTCAGCTGATTGGCGAGAAGCAACTGGCCGATGCACCCATCGGTTTTTACAACGAGCTTCCGGTTACAAAAGGTAAAGGCCGTTTTGGTCCTTTTATCAAGTGGAACGATATGTATATTAATATACCCAGGGCTTATAATTTTGATACATTGTCTCAATCCGATATTTCCGCGCTGATAGAGAAAAAAATGGAGAAGGAAGCCAATCGTTTTATCAGACAATGGCCCGAAGAGAAAATTTCCATTGAAAATGGCCGTTGGGGGCCTTTTATCAGGTTCAACAAAAAAATGCTGAAGCTGAACAGAAAGCCCGACGGTGTTAAATACACACCTGAAGAGCTGGCCCTTATTGATATAGCACCTATCAAACAAATGATTACAGAACAAATGCCTGCTGCATTTGCCAAGAAATCTGCCGCCAAAAAAACCGCTGTCAAGAAAGCAGCCCCGAAAAAAAAAGCTACTAAAGCTGCGAAGAAACCCGTGAAAAAACAGGTAGGGAATTAGGTAATAATTCGAGCAGTTCATCCATCAATAAAAAAGGGAATAACGATATGGTTATTCCCTTTTTTATTGACGACAGTATGATTTTACCTCGCTAAATCCCCCGAAACTAGTCGTATTTACCCAACTGACGCAGGAATCTTACATGTGCCCATACTGCTTTGCGCATTGTGGGGTATTCAATGTATTGTAACTGGTATTCCCTGCAAAGGTTTCGCACAATTTCACTGATAGCGGGATAATGTACATGAGATATCTTAGGGAACAAATGATGCTCAATCTGAAAATTCAAACCTCCTACCAGCCAGCTCACCAGTTTATTCTTGGTTGCGAAATTTGCGGTTGTTTTAATCTGGTGTGCAGCGAACTCATCAGGCAGTTTATTGGTTGCTGTATCTACTACCGGAAATTCTGTTTGCTCTACTGTATGAGCCAACTGAAAAACAATGCTCAATACAAATCCGGCAACCATGGTCATTAACAGGAATCCAACCAGCCAGTTTACAAAGCCAACACAATAAACCGGTACCACAATAAATGCGATTGCATGATAAATTTTTACGCTCCAGAATTCAATATGATCTGCAACAGACATTTTTTTCAAGGGCACTGTTCCAATTTTCTGAGAAAAATATTTTTTGTAATCGGTATAAAAAATCCAGAATACGTACAGCAGCATATACAGAAACCAGAAATAAAAATGCTGGAATTTATGTGCTTTCAGCCTTTTCTGGGTTGGCGCCATTCTCATGAATACACCAATTTCAATATCATCATCCACCCCATCAATATTTGTGAAACTGTGGTGAATCATATTGTGCTTCATGTTCCACATAAAATGGTTGGCACCAAGCAAACTGATTGAAGAAGCAGCTACTCTGTTAAGGCTTTTTTTGGTACTGAAACTTCCATGACTGCCATCATGCATTACGTTGAATCCAATGGCGGCAACCAGGCCCCCCATTAATACACATTCTGCCAAAGCAAAATACCAAACGGGTGTAAAAAACAATAAGTGGATATAGACCAATACCAGCAAGCTGATTAATAAAAAAGCTTTGGTAAAAAGCTTCGAAGTGCCTGTTGATTTAATTCCTTTGTCGTCAAAATACTGTTGCACACGGTTCTTTAATTCTGTGTGCAAAGACCCTGAAACTGCCGGAAATTTGGGAATGGAAAATTGTGACATAGGAATCGTTAAATGATAATAGGCAAAAGTACCTAATAATCGGCTTGAAAGGGTGTTAATTTTGGCTTTTTTTGGCAACTGGTTGAGCCTGTAACGTGTATACAGGTATATTATTATGCAACTGTACAGCCATATTTCCACACTCATGGGATAACTTAAAGGCAATTGTTAACCAAATTTTAATTTAGTTTGATTCCGGAACCATTCCATTTGAACAGTATTCAGCCAGATTTACTTATACAGCAGCTATGCAGGAAACCAAAGAAATCAATGCCTTATTTACCCTGATAGACGATCCGGATGAGGAAGTATATTCTACAGTATCAGAAAAGCTGGTGGCTTATGGTAAAAACATCATTCCCAACCTGGAACACTTGTGGGAAACCACTTTAAGTGAAGACGTGCAGGAGCGGATAGAAATGATTATTCATCACCTGCATTATTCAGATCTTTTGACTGATTTTACGGAATGGCGCGATGGCGGGGATCTTGATCTGTTATCAGGAGCCATGCTTGTTTCCCGTTACCAGTATCCGGAACTTCCTGCCACACCTGTATTGCAGGAAGTAGAAAAAATAAGGCGAAATGTATGGCTCGAACTCAACAGCTTTTTAACACCCCTGGAGCAGGCAAATGTACTTTCAAGTATTTTATACAATTATTATAAACTCAAGGGCGTTGAAGTGAATTATGAGCACCCGGATGAGTTTTATCTTCACAAGGTTTTGGAAAGTAAAAAAGGAAATGCTTTGGCCAATGGTATCCTCTACCAGATTATGTGTGACCAGTTAGACATCAATGCTAAAATCATCAATATCCCCAGGCAGTGTATCATCGCTTTTTATCATTCCGATTATGAGGCAGACAGCCATATCGGACATCCGCAGGACAAGATTCATTTTTATGTGGATGCCACTACAGGGCAGGCTTTTTCACACAAGGATGTAGAAAATTATTTCACAAAAATCGACCTAAGCCCTTCTCCTGCTTATTTCAAGCCTCAATCCAACCTTAAAATCATACAGGTATTACTGAAAGAAATTGCCAAATGTTTTGATATGCCTTCTGTTTTCTACAAGAAAGAGGAATTAAAAAGACTGGCTTATTTGCTGGAAGAATAAAAAGGGCCGCAGCATAGTTTAACCATCCACTGCGACCCTGATTCAACATTATTTATACAAGGCTTGCATCCAAAGTGATGTCCATCTGCAGCGCCTTACTTACGGGGCAATTCGTTTTTGCTTCTGCGGCACATTCCTGAAATTTTTCGGCACTAATTCCCGGTACTTTGGCTTTAACGCTTAGCTCAGAGCGGTTGATTACACCGTCTTCCAGGTTAATGGCACAGCTGGTTTCTATAGAGTCTGCCGTAAATCCTGCTGCTCCAAGCACAAAGGTCAGTTTCATGGAAAAGCATCCTGCATGTGCTGCAGCGATTAATTCTTCAGGATTGGTACCAATACCATCTGCAAACCTGGAATTAAAAGAGTATTGGTTTTGGTTCAAAACCGTACTTTGGGTACTTACATGACCAGATCCTTCCTTACCCGAACCATTCCAAACTGCTGTTGCTGTGCGTTTCATAACTATTAAGTTTTTAGATTTGATGAAATTTACTGTATGATTAACTGGGACGACTTTGAAAAAATAGACATCCGCAGCGGAACCATTGTTGAAGTTAATGATTTCCCAAAAGCAAAAAAGCCTTCTTATCAATTAATCATCGATTTTGGCCCTTTGGGCATGAAACAGTCTTCGGCGCAGATTACCCATCATTATGAAAAATCAGGTCTTATCGGCAGGCAGGTAGTGGCAGTGGTGAATTTCCCGGTAAAACAAATCGCCAACTTTTTCAGCGAATGTTTGGTATTGGGTGTTTATGATGAGAATAATCAGGTAATTTTATTGCATCCCGATCAAAAAGTTACTAACGGACAAAGAATTGGCTGATGAGCGAACTACACTATACTTATTATGAAAGCCCTATCGGCCTGCTTAAGATAGGTGGTACCGACCAATTTATCGGGGAACTGAGTTTTGTGGACAATCCCGATCAGCTGGTGCATGGTGAGCCCGGAATTTCAGAAATAATGCACCAGTGTACGGAACAGCTGATTGAATATTTTCATGGTAAAAGAAGAAGCTTTGATATTCCTGTTCACCAGGATGGAACTGAATTTCAGACCAGGGTTTGGGGCGAATTAATGGAAATAGCTTATGGCAAAACAATCAGCTATATGGACCTTGCTAAAAGGCTGGGAGACCCAAAAGTAATCAGGGCTGCGGCCAGTACCAACGGGAAAAATAAGATTGCCATTATTGTTCCCTGCCACAGGGTAATTGGCAGCGACAGCTCTCTGGTAGGATATTCCGGCGGCAAGTGGAGAAAAAAATGGTTATTAGGACATGAGTTTAAAGTAGCACATGGTGTACAAACCTTATTTTAAGCGATGACAGGTGAATAAAGGCTCATGCGTATTGGATTAAAAAAATCGTATTTTACCAATGCCCTTACTTCCCTTTTCCTTAGCTCCATTTTCCTTCAGTTTTAACCGATAAAACAGATTCCTGCATGTTAAAGTGGGTTAAGTATATTATTTTTCTCTTTTTTCTGGATTTAATGGCGAGTGGGACTATTGCCCAATCATGCACAACCAAGGGTCAAAACCCTACTACTGCTTTCCCGGTATGCGGTGCAACAAAATTTACACAAAGTTCTGTTCCCATTTGTGGTGATGCCGCAATTCCTACGCTATGCGGTGGCGGGTATTCCGATAAGAATCCATACTGGTATAAATTCACCTGTTTTTCCGCAGGTGCACTTGGATTTATTATCACCCCTCTTGCTGCCAACGAAGATTACGACTGGCAGTTGTTTGATGTAACCGGGCATGACCCCATGGAAGTGTATTCGAATGCATCTTTGTATGTTTCTTCGAATTGGGCAGGCACTTATGGTGCAACAGGAACAAGTGCCAATGCGAGCGTTGCTTATGAGTGCGGTTCAATACCCAGTGCCGGTAAATCTACTTTTAGCACCATGCCCAACTTAATTGCAGGTCATCAGTATTTATTATTGGTAAGCCATTTTACTGACACACAAAGCGGATACACCCTTTCCTTTGAAGGTGGTACTGCCAGTATTGTAGACCCTGCCCTCCCAGCCGTTAAAAACGCTTATGCAGTATGTGACGGTTCAGAAATAGTAGTTGTGATGAATAAAAAAGTTACTTGTACCAGTCTGGCAACGAACGGAACTGATTTCACGGTTACAGGGCCAGGTGGCGGAGGGGTTGCATCTGCCGCCGGAAATGGCTGCAGTATTGGGTTTGATACAGATTCGATCATACTGAAAATGAACAGTATTTTATCGCCCGGCACCTATACTGTTTCTGCCAAAATTGGCACGGATGGCAATACCCTCACGGATTATTGTGATTATTCCCTGGCTACCGGTCAGCTTGCTTCTTTAAAATTCATCGCATTGCAGCCAACGCCAATGGATAGTATTAGCCCTGTTATATGCATCAAAGATACATTGCAGCTTGTTTTCAGTAAGCCCATGAATTGCTCTACCATCGCTGCAGACGGCAGTGATTTTAGTATTACCGGACCGGCAGCAGTTGCAATCAAATCGGCCAGGGGGGTGTGCAGCAATGGGGTAAGCACTACCATACAAATTATCTTATCGGCACCCATTAGCGTGAATGGGGTATTTTTGCTTAAACTAAAAGCAGGAAGCGATGGAAATACCCTGATAGACGAATGCGGCCAAACAACTCCTGCAGGTGCTTCTCTCTCCTTTACCACACAGAATATTACTACCGCCAATATTCAATCGCTTGTGCAAACAGGCTGCAAGTCGGACACATTATTACTTAATCACAATGGTAATGGCAGTGCCACAAAATGGATATGGGCAATTGACAGTGTTGTATTCAGCAGTTTGCAAAGTCCTGTTTTCATCAGCAAGGCATTTGGGAAACACAGTGTACAGCTAACCGTATCCAATGGCAAATGCAGCGATTTTTCACAAATAAACTTTGTATTCGACGATCATACCATTAAGGCAAATTTTTCGGCAGCAGATACGCTATGCCCCAGCGATACACTTCATTTTACTGATTTGAGCAGCTCCAATACCATTGCCTGGAATTGGAGTTTTGGCAACGGCAATACGAGTACACTGCAATTTGCCCCTGCACAATCCTATCCGCAGAATGGCCGTAAAACCAAGTATACCGCCAGTTTAGCCGCAAAAAACATTTATGGATGCGCAGATACTGCCTATAAAAATTTGATTGTGCTGGCAAGTTGTTATGTTGCCGTTCCTACTGCCTTTACCCCAAACGGAGATGGATTAAACGATTATCTCTACCCCCTGAATGCATTCAAGGCAGACAATTTGTATTTCAGAATTTTTAACCGGTATGGTCAAAAGATCTTTGAAACGAAAGACTGGACCAAAAAATGGGATGGCCGGCTGAACAGCATCCCACAACCCAGCGGTACTTATGTATGGACACTGGATTATGTTGACAGGGACAGCGGCCAGAAAATTTCTTTGAAAGGCACAACGGTCTTGATCAGGTGACGCCAGCAAGCGCACAGAAGCTTAAGCAGGTTCCTTGAGCATCTTTCGTAAAATCAGCATTTCAAATCATCGCCTGTAAAGCCAAATGGCAACAGCATATCTGCACGGGGTATGATATGCACTTTCCCTTCCATACCGCCCAGAATTAGCCGGATGGGATTTTGGTACCGGGTTTGGTATTCCATCAGTGTTTGTCGGCAAATGCCACAGGGGGTGATTGGCCTTACACTGGTTCTGTCCTTTGTTCGGTAGCTGATGGCAATACTGACAACTGTTTCGTTGGGATAAAAAGAGGAGGCGGCAGACAGGAGTACTCTTTCTGCACAAAGACCTACAGGGTAGCTTGCATTTTCCTGATTGGTTCCGGTAATGATTTCGCCATTGCTTAATATTGCAGCTGCTCCTACCAGAAATTCAGAGTAGGGTGCATAAGCTGTTTTGGCTGCTTTTTTGGCGGCCGAAAGCAATAAAGCATCTGCCTCTGTAAGTTCATCGATTGAATTATATACTTCAAACTCAAAACTGAATTTTTGTACATCCATAGGATAACGATTTAATAAAAAAGTCCTCAATGTTTTTTCACTGAGGACCCCTTACGGCTATTAAATATAGTCATTTTTTTAAAATCGCTACTCCGGGCTTATTTGATTCCGTTGAACAAACGCTTCCACCTGGGGCCCTTATCCCAACTGAACCAGATCAAAGAAGCTTTTCCGACAACATGTGTTTCGGGTACAAAGCCCCAGTAACGGCTATCCTGGCTTCTGTGGCGGTTATCTCCCATCATCCAGTAATAATTCAGTTTGGTTGTATAAGAAGTGGCTTCTTTCCCATTGAGAATGTATTTTCCGTTCACTTCATCCAGGGTATTGTGCTCATAGGTAATAATGAGTCTTCGGTACAGTGCAATTGTTTGTGGATTCAGGGGTAACACATCTCCTTTTTTGGGAATAGACAGTGGACCATAATTGTCTACCGTCCAGGGATAGTTTGTTTCGTCGTTGGGAAAAGTTACGCCAATTTGATTATCTGAATAAGGCAGAACGGATTTCACATTGGGCTGTGCTTTAACCTTGGCAGCTTCTGCAGGCGTCATATTCAATACGAGCATGGTTTGATTAACACCGCCGGTTCTTACCTGGTCGCCGGGATTTTCCATGTCAATACCAAGTTCTTCTTTAAAAAAA
>JBDKLG010000046.1:0-6846 GCA_039795695.1 Bacteroidota bacterium | reverse complement strand
TGGAAGAAGCATTGAGAATAGATGCCCTGGTTGTATCTGCGATCTCTTTGTTTTCAAATGGATGTATTTCGTCATCCGGAATGATTGCATATTGAGAATAAAATGCTTCATTGTCAAGACTTACCCAATTCATACTGATATTTAAAGCATGTCCGTTCTGGATACTTTCTATTTTGTAATGCCCGCTTTTAGGGATGGGGCCAAACCCGTAGTTGCATTTCTCGGGAAACAATTGCCAGCTGGCAAGAAAATTATAAGCCTGTACCATTGCAGTAAAAAATTAGTGTTTTACTTATTACAAAACCGGGCAGTAAATGTTGTAAATTAATCTGTAAAATAGCAAGTTTTCTATTTCAGTACGGCTGCAAATTGCCTGAAATAAGGCATTTTCGGAAAATTGATTATTTTAGGAAGACCTTTTTGAAAAATTGTATGAGCCGGCAAACAAATATTGAACTGATTAGATTCATAGCCGTTCTCTTATTCGTATCTTCTGTTTCTATGCAGATAAGTGCCCAATGTGGCAATGGTATCGTGGTTTTTCGGGAGTCTTTTGGCGGTAGTTTTTCATCGGCTGATTTTGGTCCGCCTTTGTCGTTGGGAAAAACATCGTATGGGTATAATGCCAGTGGTAGTATTCAGGAAGGGGAGTATGGGTTGAGAAAACATACGGGAGGTATGAACAATTGGGTGGAGGGTAATGACAATACCGGGCAGGGCGGGTATATGCTGATGATAAGAAGTAAAAACGCCATCAGTTCTTTTTATGAGGCAACGGTATCAGGCTTCTGCAGGGCCCAGAGCCAGGTTCTTTGTTTTTCTGCTGCCAGCTTGAGCAGGAAAGGCATTGGAAAAGACGTGACCATTCATGTGCAGGTACATAATCCGGGTAATCAGCAATTATTGGCTGAGTTTACCTCTCAGGCCCTTAAAAACAATGATTCGATTTCGTGGAGCAGTTTCTCATTTGGGTATCCTTTACCGAATGGCGTAAGTTCCGTGCAGCTTAATTTTTTCTTTACCAGCAGTTCTTCTGCGCCGGATGATTTTGCAATTGATGATATCAGGGTTACCAATATCGGGTCTTCTTTTGTGAATGGGGCCTCTTCCAACGAATATCCTTTTATTAATGGGCGATATGAATATCCTGTATTTGCCTGTTTGAATGAAAGCGTCAGTTTTACCATGCCGGGTGTTTCACTTATTGGGAAAGAAGTGCAGTGGGAGCGTATGATGCCTGATTACAGTTATCAGGCAATACCAGGTGCCAACCAGCCTGTTTTTATTATTGATTCGGCCAAACGTGCAGATTCACGTTTTTATCGTTTGAGAATTGCCGACTCAGGGTATCTTCAATCAGCGAATTGTTCCTATCCCACCAGTCCTGTGGGTCTGCACGTAGATCCGGAACCGGTTATTGAATCAAATGCCCCCATTTGCGAAGGAAAAGACCTGTCAATTTCCGTTGCAGAAGGTTCGTATGTTAGCTGGACCGGTCCCAATGGCTTTACTGCCACAGGTAAAAAGATAGCTATACCCGGTGCAGGTGCTTTGAATAGCGGGGTGTATACTGCAAATGTTACCTACAATGCGGGTTGTGTGTTGAATTTTTCTGTAAAAGATACCATTCAGGTATTAGCCAATCCCATCAGGATAAATATTCCTGCAGATACGGTTATTTGCCAGGGACAGTCTATTGCTTTTGATGTTACCAATGCGTCAGGTTCGCTGTACAATTGGTCTACCGGATCCGCTTCTCCGAAAATCACCATTCATACAGCAGGATTGTATACAATCATCATTTATCAGGGTTCCTGTATGAAATCCGCTTCTTCCAAAATCCGGGTAATTGAAAAACCCTTGGTTCAACTCAGGGCCGACACTACATTTTGCATCGGAGATACGCTGCTGTTAAAAGCCCTTACCGCCAATGCAGATAGGTTTCTCTGGTCAACACAGGATAAAGCACCTGAAATATTGGTAACCCAAAAAGGCAGGTATTCAGTACAGGTAAGTAATCAATGCGGTATTGCCAGTGCCTTTGTAAATATTGGATTTATCCGATGTTCGGAGGAATTGATCATTCCTACGGCATTCACGCCAAACAGGGATGGGTTGAATGATGTATTCAGACCGCTGCAGGATGCCAGTATAAAACAATATGAATTGAAAATATACAACAGATGGGGGCAGGTGATTTTTACTACCAGGGATATTGCAAAAGGCTGGGATGGTACACTGAATAGAATTCCTCAGCCATCAGGCGGCTATATCTGGCTCATGGAATATATCAGTAAATCGGGTAGGAAGCATACTGAAACGGGTACATTGAGCTTGATCAGGTAATAGCAGTAAACTAAAAAAGGGCCATCGCCCTTTTTTAAAATTTATCTATTCCTTTAAAATTACTGAATGGTAAAAGGGATCGACAGATCTCCCCAGATAAGGGAAACTTTTCCGTCTTTTCCAACCGTATAAAACAGTCTTTCAGAAAAGTTTTTGGATTTGCCGGGAGCCACTTTCACCCTTAGTGCATCGTCTTCCTGTTTGTATGCTTCGGCTCCCCACTGGTCGAAAGTCTTATTGAAAATCAATGTCCATTCGGTATCTCCGGCAATAGTAAAAAAAGCATACTTGCCTGCGGGAAGTTCCTTACCCTCTACTTTCGCATTTTTACTCAATTCAAAAACAGTGGCTTCATTGGCCCCGGCGCGCCAGATCTGGCCATTCATGGGTTCCAGATCTTTGCCAATTGTTCGGCCCTTAACCGAAGGCTGGCTATAATCAATCGTGATGGTAAGTCCGGTATTGATGGTTTGCCTCAGTTTTGCGGGTGGACTGGGGCGTTTGGATTTATCTTCTGTTTGTGCATTGACGTTGATTGTTCCCAAAAGCAGTGCAGCAAATAAGGAATAGACTAATAATTTTTTCATGTAAAATGATTTTATAAGAAAGGTAACAAAAAAAGCAATTCTACTGACAAAGTGGTTTAATTGTTAATGACAAAATCCGGCCGTTTAACGAGCTGGCTGATATACCTGAATTGGAGACCGGTATTCAAGGTAATATTCCATGGACTCATATTGCCAGTGGTTCTGGGATAATAATTAGCTTTTAGCTCGATAGTACCGAATACAAGATTTTCATTCCTTGTTCTAAGTCCTGCACCAAATGCAGTATAAAATTCCCCCGAGCCAAAGTCTCCACCCTGTGGTTTCAGGTAAGTGATATTGCCGGAAACAAAGGGTGCGAAACTGAAACCGACAAATTTCCAGGTGTTGTAAAAAACGGATTCTTCGTTGAAAGTGGCTCTGGTAGTTGCTTTGAAGTCGGTATTGTTTAATTGTGGGATACCATAATCGCTGGAGAGGTGTAGAAAGTCTATGAGTTGTGAATTGAATAATTGCGTAATACTGCCATTGATAAAATGTCTGAGCCACCAGGAACCCTTTCCGAGTTTTTGTAGTTTTGTAAAGTATTCAAGACTGGTTAAAATACTCACATCTTCCAGGCTTTTGCTGTTATAAAAACTACCCAGTTTCAGCTTGTAATTAATAAATCCCATTTTATTGGAGAAATAATTTCTTTGGTATTCAAATCCCAGGTAGGGTCTTTCCATATTGTTGATCATGCTCCAGCCTCCGGTAACAGAAAGATTGAATCCTTCCGGCACATCTTCATTTCTTCCGAAACCATAAATAAAATTCGTATGATAATAGTCTTGTTCAAAAACAGTATAGGAAGCAAGTGCGGCAGAAAGATTGGTATAGCCGGGATTGTATACTCCTTTATAAGTACCTGGTACCTGCTGGTATATTCGCTGGATGGCTCTCAATGCAATCAGCTTTCTCAACCTGGTGGCAAGGTTTTTGTCTGTTTGTAATTTTGCACCGATATTATGTCCCAGCCAGCCATCAATGAGCTGGTAATGATAATTAAAATCTGCAAAATAAATTGAATCGGGCAGGTATAGGTTTTGCGTACTGTGTGAAGCAATTTCGAAAGCGCCTGTCCAGGAATGATAGGGACTTACCAAGGGAAGTTCTCCTTTCAAATAAATATTTTTCTCTTCCCTTCTGCCACTGTTATAGGCCGGCGCCTGGTTTTGATAACCAAGTGCAAGATTGATAAAAGTTCCGGAAATATTTCTTTTTAAAAATTCAAACCCAAAGCCATATCCGGGATTTCTGTTCAGGTCGAAATAGTTAAACATTTGCAACCTGTTGCCTGTTCCGAAAAGGTTGTCGTCATTGATTTCAAAACCGAGTGTTTTCTCAGAACCCTCATCAACACTGCCTCCTATGGGAAATACGTCTTTGCAAAGGATGATGATATCTACTGAATCGGCGTATTCAGGAACAGGCTTTACTACTATTCTTGCATCCTGTAAAAAACTCAATTGGCGCAGGAAAGCTTCGTTATCTGATAAAACCGAAGGGTATAGGGTATTCCCTTTGACAAAAAATAAATTATTCAAAATCACTTTGGTTCTGGTACTTGTATGAAGCGCATCACCTAAATCATTGAAAAAACTATTGTGTTGTTTGATCGTGTCATAGATCGATTTGCTAAACCCTGTTTTTTGTACGTGGATATCGCGGATAATTTTTCCCTGGAATGCTACAAATGCTGCTTCATTTTTAACGGCCCCCTCCTGGGGCTGCAACAGATCGGGGTTGTTAACAGAGAGGCTTTTGCCAATTTTTCCCAGGATACCTTTCTGCTTAGCCAGAAAAAAAACGGTATCAGTTGCTGTTTTATCCTGGCCATACCCTTTCGGCATAGCCGCACAAAGGCAGGAGCAAAGAACCAACCTGAAATAACATTTTGACAATATCCTGGAAATATTCATCCTCATTACAAGACAAAACTATCAATTTGAAAAGAAGGGAAGGTAACCATTCATGATTAGATCATCCTGTTAATTGCTTGCTAAGGCAGCTCTGCAGGTAGAACGATTGGTTTTTCCAGTACAATAAACTCAAGGGGCTGTTTGGCAATGCCAAATTTTGGGTCTGTAGGGAAGGGTTCTGTTGCACCTGTTGGTTGATAACCATGCCTGGTATACCAGGCAATCAGCTCAAATCTTACTGAAATAACCGTCATCTCAATAGCGCTACATTTCTTTAAAATCGCATATTTTTCTGCCGCTTGCAGTAAAATTTTACCAATTCCCTTTCCCTGTAATTCCGGTGAAACTGTAAGCATGCCAAGGTAGAGCCGGTCTTTTTTGAGTTTAAGGTAAACACATGCCAGTATTTGATTGTCAGGGGAGGTATATTTTAAAATCACAGACCCGGGATCTGTTATCAATGCCTGTAGTGATTGGGGATCCGTTCTCAGTCCGTCAAGTAAGGATTCTTCAGTTGTCCAGCCTTTCTTGGAACTCTCTCCCCTGTAAGCACTATTAACAAGTTTGTTTAATGCAGGAATATCCTCAATAACAGCAAAATCAATATGAGAGGGGAACTGCATTCTTTGAAGTATATTTTAATAAAGTGGTTATTTGCTCTTTTGCTGATCAAACAGGTTAAGGGCCAATGCACCCATGATAGCACCATACAGGCTGCTGTTCACAGGTTTGGAACTAATGATGCATGTGCCACTGGCACATCCGATGTATTTCCAATACAGGAAACCGGTAATGCCACCAGCCAATAATCCAATCAGGCCAAATTTATAATTCTTTAGAAAAGTTTGCATAATATTTTATTGTGAGCCGATTCGTTACAAAAATAACGGTTTCGGCTTTTTGCTGCGTAATAAATGTTACACAAAGAGTGAATGCAAAAAAAATCCCGGCCGCCAAAAGCTACCGGGACTGTATTTCTAACTATCAACCTATTTTACAATTGGTTTCCCAATTAAATTAAAAGCTAGGATCTGCTGGAGTATTCGTGTTTCCATCTCTTTCCCTGAATGGATAAGGGAAAAGATTGCGCTTCCTTTCTGAATTAGGACGACCGAATCTTCTCATGTCTTCCAGTTTCATACCCGAAAGGAATAACTCAATACAACGGTTTTTATAGATCTGGTTCAGTAGCTCAGTAGCTGTTGCGGGTGTTACAGCCGGCAGGTCTGCGCCAATACCCAGTGGGTCTGCTGCAGCTTTTTTGGTAACTACTTTGTTTAACTCGGCGGTACCGTTTACCAGGTCAGGTGTTGCGGCTCGTGCGTAACATTCGGCTTTGATTAAAGTCATTTCACCCGGGAAATAGATTGGTATAGCTGTTGTAGCGGCAATCCAGAAACCATTTAAACGGAAGCGGGGATTGATGGTTGGGTTGATTAAAGTGTAAAAAGAAATTCTTTTATCAGCTAAATCAGGAGCCAGCGCTACGGGTAAGCCCAGGGTAGAGTCTACAGGCTGGTAAACATTATTGGTTGATGTAACGGATGCATATACAGGATTTGCATTGGCAGCCTCAAAATTCAGGGTTGATTTTTTAGCAAGATCAACTGCATTGGCAGCTGCCAGGGCTCCTGCATAGTTTCCGGAAAACAGGAGATACCTTGCTTTGAGTGCATTAAGGGTATTGACAATGTCTACACCTGCAGGAATATCTGTTAGGAAAGAAGCACTGATGGGGCTTGCGGTGATGGCAGCAAGTGCTTTGTCGATGGTTGCAACTGCGCGTCCGAATCCTGTCATCCTATCAATGAATGCGGTTGCGGTGGTGCCTACCGTATCGGGCACTTTTTCCCAAAAAGAGGATTGGCTGCCGATAGATAAGGCTTTAAAAATAGAAGCATAACCAATCAATCCGCTTGCATAACCTTTGTCGGTTACAGATGCGGCGCCGGCAATTACATTATTGGCATCATAGATGATTTTGTTGCTGGTAC
>JBDKLG010000045.1:0-4443 GCA_039795695.1 Bacteroidota bacterium | reverse complement strand
GACCACTTTGGCACCGGAAATTTCTTGTAAATATTTATGCCCGCCTATATGGTCGGAATGTGCATGGCCTGTAAGTAATAGTTTGATGTCTTTTGGATTGAAACCAAGTGCGCTAATTGACTTTTCGATCATTGGTCCGGAAGACGGCATACCGGTGTACAGTACAATCAATCCTTTGGATGTTTTAATGAGATAAGAAGCAAGGCCCTTTGTTCCCACAAAGTAAATGGGGCCGGCAATATGCACAGGTACAGCAGGCTCCTCCCATTTTAGTTGCCTGGAGGCAAGCTTTAAAAAAAGAACAGGATCTTTCACCAATGTGTCCTGCAAAGCTTCTTTTTTTGCCTGATCAACCGGAGCTTGTCCGGAAAGATTTGTAAATAACAGGATCTGTAGAAGCAAAAACGAGAGAACTCTCATAAAACGTGTTTTTAAGTGTGTGAACAGGTGTACAGCCTCTTAAAAATAATCATTAATTTTGTTTAATTGTTATTTTTAGCACTTTGTGCTGCCAGAATTTCTAACGATAACACAAACTGGAAAATAGAAATAAGCTTAGCAACTTTTTTGATCGCATATTTCTAAGCAGTCCGGGAACAGGCCCCAGTGGCCATAAGCAACCCGGATCTCGTATAACAGGGTATTCGATTTTTAATAGTACCATGCGCTGCAGGTAACAAATCAAGCGCTTTTCTCCAGGACCAGTTCCGGAATCTGTTGATTTCCACGAATAACAGAATAAGTATAAACCCTAAGCAGGGTAATGTTTAGATACAGTTCCAATCATTTTTTGTAACTTCCGAAACAGGTTTCAATTACATATTTTTCTATGAACACAGACAACCAGGACAAGGAAAAACTGGGTTTCCTGAATATACTAATTCTATTACTTTCCATCTATGTACTGATTGCATTGATGGCAGATACATTTTTCAAACTCTCTCCAGAGATTTCCAGGATGCTGGCTTTTATTGATGATGCCATCTGCATGATTTTTTTATATGATTTTGCCATCCGTTTTAAAAGAGCTCCGAATAAATTAAAATTCATGCAATGGGGCTGGATTGACCTCATTTCCAGCATCCCAACTTTTGAGTTCATGCGGGCAGGAAGAACCTTACGCTTAATCAGGCTGCTGAGAATATTAAGGGCTTTCCGTTCCACCAAACACCTTGTTCACCATGTATTTAAAAACAGAACACAGGGCACACTAACTTCTGCCGCCATTATTGCCGTATTAATGGTCATATTTTCCTCGATTGCTATTTTACATGTGGAAACAGCCCCCGACAGTAATATCAAAACGGCCGAAGATGCTATCTGGTGGTCTTATACAACCATTACTACAGTGGGTTATGGCGACAAGTACCCGGTTACAACCGAAGGCAGGATTATTGCCGCCATGCTTATGACCGTAGGGGTTGGTTTATTTGGCACTTTTACAGCCTTTCTGGCTTCCTGGTTTATAGAACAAACAAAGAAGGAACAAAAAGAAAAAAATGAATAAATAAATACTATGCACCGTTTAATTATTCCCATTGTACTCAGCTTTATTACAGCTTATGCTACCGCACAGCTTAGCTATACATTAACCTACCAGGACACAGTTTCAGGAAAAATAAAAGTTTATATAGACCTGGGAAAAGAACAAAAAACACCCATCAGTTTTATCATGCCCCGTTCCGTTCCCGGGGGGCACGCCATTTTTATCTACGACAAATTCATTGATAAAATCAGTTGTCTTGATAAAAAAGGCATGCATTTTTCCATGACCAAGGATGTCAATGATGCTCCCAGGTGGTATTTCAGAGATAGCGGCAAAGCCATTACCGGATTAACCTACGAGGTAGATCTGAAAAAAATGGAAACCCAATTGGCACCCGGAGATGCTTCTATTGTGCGCAAAGGTTTTGCAGGGCTGCTCAACTATTCCATATTTGGCTGGATAGAAGGAACCGAAAAAGAGCCGGTAAGCTGCACTGTTGAAACAATGGCATCCTGGCCAATTTTCACGTCAACCCATCCTTCGGTTTCTTTGGAAAAAGGCCGACTTAAATTTAATACGGCTGATTATTATTCGCTGGCCGACGGGCAGATTTTTATGGGTGACAGGTTTCGGGTAAAAAAATTTGAAGGCCTTCTGCCACTGTTTGTAGCATCCTATTCAGAAACAGGGGATGAATACCTGGATGATTATGGCCTGCAGGGAACCATGAGCATGGGTATATTGAAAGATTATTTTGGCGAACTGCCTTTCAAAGAATATACCATTTTGTTGAGAAATGCCATCCCCCCAGTGCCAGGCAGTGCGCCAACCCTCGCTATGGAACATCTGCAAAGTGCTACTTTTTTTGGCGACACTGCCGGAATAAGAAAAAAGCAGATGAGCAAAGAAGAATTAATTGCCAGCATGCCCACTTACCTGCATCATATGGCACATTCCCTGATACCCCTGCGCAGTTATGGCGATGCCTACAGGCCCTATGTAATGGAAATTCCACCCATCATCAATAATATCTGGTTTAACGAAGGGTTTATGTGGTTTCTTCCCTGCGACACATTAAAACTGGAAAGATTGAAAAAAGTTTTTTATTACAATGTTTATAATACAACGGCTATTATTAAAAAAATGAGCCTGCAGGAACTGTCTCAAATAGGCTCCACCATGTACGGTGTTGATTTCAGAATCGGCCGCGCCATATATTCACGCGGTGCGATGATGGCGATGGAGATGAATGCCTATCTCAAAGAAAAAACCCGGGGCCAAAAATCAATGAAAGATGTGTTACGCTTTATCTACCGCTGGTCCAAAGAAAATAAGCGTGCATTTACCCTGGACGAATTTCCTTTACTCATCAACCAGGCTGCTGGTATTGATTTGAGCGGGATCTACCGAAAATGGCAATTACCTATTGAATAATCGGCAGGTAAAAAATAAATTGTTCAATAAGCATAAATAACTCAACCACCTAAATGAAAAAAAATAAATTAGCAGGAATATTACTCATTGCACAACTCGGCCTGTTGTCGCATGTTAATGCACAGGCAGACTATTTTAATGAGATTAAACAGCAGGCCATTTCACTAAGCAATAGTTTTACACCCGTTCAGAAACGCTCAGGTAATTTAAGTTTTGCGGATACATCCCGCCTTAAATGGAATAACCTTCCCGTGGGATTGAGGTCGAGGCCGGGTACTGGCATCGGCAATATGACGGATGAACAAAGAAAGCTGGTACAGAAAATACTTTCGGCGGCATTGAGTTCCCAGGGCTATCTGAAAGCTACTGCCATCATGCACCTCGATGAATTGATCAACCGCTTTTACGACAGTTTGTATTTCAGGAGAGAAATGGACAGCCTGACCCATGAACGTATGCGGGCATTTCTCTGGTCGCCCAAAAATTATTATTTCGCTTTTTTTGGACAACCCACTGAAGCACAGTGGGGGTTTAAACTTGAAGGGCACCATTTGTCGATTAATTTCACTTTTGTAGACGACAAAATTGCTGTAACACCTTTTTTCATCGGAACAGATCCTGCTGAATATCCTACTTCTGAATATGCGGGCTGGCGTGTACTTGGCCAGGAAGAAGACCTGGGTTTAAAATTGATTAATTCCTTAACAAAAGACCAACAGCAAAAAGCCATCCTGAGTACGGAAGTTCCTGCTGATATCATAACAGCAGCAGAAAGCGGAAAGAGACTGGTAGATTATTGGGGAATTAAAGCAGCAGCACTTACAGAGAAACAGAAAGCCCTGTTACAATATATTATCAGGGAATTTGTGTTTAATATGGAGTACGAAAAAGCAATGACCGAGTACGACAAAATAATTAAAGCGGGTATTGATAATATTTATTTTGGCTGGATTGGCGGAAAGGAAGAAAAGCAGGCACACTATTTTATACTAAACGGTCCCGGTTTTTTAATTGAATTCGACAACAATGGTGGTCCGAGAAGAGCTGCCAACCATATTCATGCTATCTGGAGAGAAAAGGGAAATGAATATGGGGAGGATTTGCTGAAAAAACATTATTTGCTGGAGAAACATTGACCACCTTACAATTGATTGTTTTATAAAGCATTACAAAATTTCATGGAAACAATTGCCGATTCTAAAGGGTTTTGTAATTTTAAGCCGCAGATTTATTTGCATAATCTGGGCTAAACAATTAATTGAATTGTTGCGCATAAACCACCTGATCATATAAAAAATAATACCTAAAAACTTACTTTATGGCAACAGTAAATGCATACCTGACTTTTGACGGAACCTGCGAACAGGCATTCAGTTTTTATAAAGCTGTTTTCGGTGGCGAATTTGCTTATATCGGCAAATACAAAGACATGCCTGCTACAGATGGTGGCTATTGTCCGCCGGAAGACGGGGAAAAAATCATGCATGTCTCCCTGCCCATCAGCAAGGAAACCATTTTAATGG
>JBDKLG010000044.1:0-3634 GCA_039795695.1 Bacteroidota bacterium | reverse complement strand
CATAAATGATGTCAAAACCGCTAACCCAGAAAATAACCGCGAAAGAAAAAAGCAATGGCAGTAAATCAAATTCCCCAACCACTGCAAGATAAGCACCAATTGGAGCCAAAGAAAGCCCCAGCCCAAGAACCAGGTGACATAAAGCCGTAAACCGTTTGGTATAACTGTAGAATAATATTACAAAAAGTGCAACGGGTGAAAGATAAAAACAAATTCTATTGATGAAAAAACTGGTGGCAATAAATAAAAGGCAATTTAAGATAACGAAACGAAGCGCGCTGTTGGGAGCAATAATGCCTGCAGGTATTTCCCTGATGGCTGTTCTGGGGTTTTTAGCATCAAACTGCCTGTCTAAAAATCTGTTAAACGCCATGGCGGCGCTACGGGCAGTAACCATACAAACTATTACCAGCAATAGTTTCAGACCAAAATCAGTTACTAAGTTTTCTCTTAAAAAAAACTGATACAAGGAGAAATAAGGATGCCCTCCTTCATTACCTGGTGCAGCATTTCTAAGTTGATTTACCCCTAAAAAAAACCCAATCATGGCAAAGGGGAGGGCAAATATGGTGTGCGAAAACTTTACAAGGCTCAGGTATTTTTTTACAGCAGACATACGACAACTATATTTTCCTGTGATTATGTTGATTTACTTATTCTTAATACTTTCTTCCGCGATCTTCCACAAAACAATGCCGGCTGCCACAGAAACATTGAGTGAGTGTTTCATACCAAACTGCGGTATTTCGATAAACCCATCGCAACAAGCAAGCACTGCAGCATCTACCCCCTCTACTTCGTTCCCAAATACAAGTGCGATTGAATCATTTCCTCTTTCGAAATTTTCAAGGGATCTGCTGTTCTCCACCTGTTCAATGGCATATATTTTATACCCTTTCGCCTTTAATTCCTGAACAGCTTCAATGGTGCTGGCATAATAAATCCAATCAACTGTTTCTGTTGCACCAAGTGCTGTTTTATGGATATCCCTGTGAGGGGGTTGTGCTGTATATCCGCACAAACAAATCCCCTTCGCCAGAAAGGCATCGGCAGTTCTGAAAACACTTCCTGTATTGTGCATACTCCGGATATTGTCCAGAACAATAATCACCGGATTTTTGGGCGCCTGCTTGAATTCATCCACATTCATCCTTCCCAGTTCATCCATGCTAAGTTTTCGCATAGCACAAAGGTAAACCCATCCATTCAAATAATTGATACGGCAATTTTTCAGGAATTAGTTATATTGTTTTTCCTACCAAAACTATTCAACATGAGAAAACTTAATTTATTTTCCTTTTTACTCGTATTCATGATCCCTTTGATGGGCGTATCGCAGGATGAAAAAGTTGATCTGCCCATGATGCAAAAAATACGCAAAGAGGGTCTGGAGAATTCCAAAGTAATGGACTTGATTTTCAATTTAACGGATGCAAGCGGCGCAAGACTAACCAATTCACCCGGTTTTATGAGGGCTGCCAATTACGCCAGGGAAACATTATCTGGCTGGGGCCTCAAAAATGCAGCAATTGACCCCTGGGGCGAATTTGGCAAAGGCTGGGAATTGGAAAAAAGCTATATAGCTATTACAGCACCTTATTATCGCTCACTTTCTGCCTACCCCAAAGCCTGGTGCGGCGGAACCAAGGGGCTGGAAAAAGCAAGTATCATTGTTGTAAATGCAAAGGACTCTGCCTCTCTTGAACAATACCGCGGTCAACTAAAAGGGAAAGTGATTATTCTGGATCAGCTTACCAATTACAAACAAAGCTTCAAAGCGGACGCTTCCAGGTATACGGATGATGAGCTTGCAAAAATGAGTGATGCAAAGCCAATTGCCCCAAGAGCACCCGGAGCCGGGGGTACCGACACAGCTGCATTAAGACGGCAATTTGCTGCCAGAGGTGCCGGGCAACGCGTAGCCACTTTATTGAAAGAAATGGCTAAATCTGAAGGAGCTGTGGCTATTTTAAGTGTGGGTGCGAAAAACCATGACGGCACCATTTTTGCCCAGGGCGGAGGTGGCTATAAAGGAACTGATCCGGAGAATTTCCTGGACATCATGCTGGGAATAGAAGATTATAATACCATTTTACGACTTGCCAAAGCCGGCACTCCTGTTAAGATGGACGTAGATGTGAAAACGAAATTCTTTTCAAATGATTTAAAAGGATATAATGTCATTGCCGAGATCCCCGGTACAGACCCTCAACTGAAAGATGAAATCGTTATGATTGGCGGGCACCTGGACTCATGGCACACAGGCACCGGAGCTACCGACAACGCTGCAGGTTGTTCTGTAATGATGGAAGCCATCAGAATATTGAAAACACTGGGAATTCAGCCAAAGAGAACCATCCGCATCGGTTTATGGAGTGGTGAAGAGCAGGGATTGCTGGGCTCACGGGGTTATGTAAAAAAGACTTTTGCAGATCCCGCCACCATGCAATTATTGCCCGCGCATGACAAACTTTCTTCCTACTTCAATATTGACAATGGTACGGGGAAAATACGGGGTATTTATCTGCAGGGAAATGAATCCTGCAGAAATATATTTACACAGTGGCTTGCACCTTTCAAAGACCTGGGAGCGGGTACCGTA
Organism: Bacteroidota bacterium; assembly: GCA_039795695.1. Lineage (GTDB taxonomy): Bacteria > Bacteroidota > Bacteroidia > Chitinophagales > Chitinophagaceae > Sediminibacterium. The sequence goes on along the minus strand of JBDKLG010000044.1, from coordinate 1,032 downwards.
ACAATCAGCAATACCGGCGGTACTGATCATCAATCCTTTGACGCAGTAGGCTTACCCGGCTTCCAGTTCATACAGGATGAAATTGAGTACAATAACAGAACACATCATAGCAATATGGATGTGTATGACCATTTAATAGAAGACGATTTGAAACAGATTGCAACCATTGTTGCAGCATTTGTGTACAATACCGCTCAGAGAGATGCTAAATTACCCCGGAAACCCCTGCCCGCTCCAAGGCCTGCAGGTGGCTTCGGTTTTTAATTATAGCAGCTTAAATAGAAATAATGGTTAAAAGTTGTTTGGCCAAGTAATTCACCGATGGCTGAAACAATTTTTAACCATTATTTTTTAGCATTTGCAGTCATCCCCCATTTCTTTTCCACATCCCACGCATTCATTGCGCCCACTAGCCTGTCATTGGTATATTTGTCCTTCATGGCAAAACCGGCTTCTGATACACCATTAATGCAGCAACACAGGGCAATCAAGCAAAAATACCCTGATGCCATTTTATTGTTTCGAGTAGGAGATTTTTATGAAACTTTTGGAGAAGATGCCGTAATCGCATCGAAAGTTCTCGGGATAACACTGACCAAAAGAAACAATGGTGCAGCAGCTTCCAGTGAACTGGCTGGCTTCCCACACCATGCTTTGGACACCTATTTACACAAACTGGTTAAAGCCGGTTACAGGGTAGCCATCTGCGATCAACTGGAAGATCCCAAAACTGTAAAAGGGATCGTTAAACGGGGCGTTACAGAAATGGTTACTCCCGGTATTGCCACCAACGACAAACTGTTAGAGCATAACAGCAATAATTTTTTGGCCGCCATTCATTTTTCAGAAGGCGAAACAGGCATTGCTTTTTTAGACATATCAACCGGTGAATTCTTGCTGGCGCAGGGAAATGAAGAATATATCGATAAACTATTGCAGGGGCTGAAACCTGCAGAAATAATCTACCAGCGAAGCTATCAGAAGCATTTTAAAGAACTGTATGGCCCTAAGTTTTACACCTATACCATGGAA
>JBDKLG010000043.1:0-6152 GCA_039795695.1 Bacteroidota bacterium | reverse complement strand
ATATTGCTAATGATCAACCCCTTTAAATTATCCTGGTATTTCAAAGCATATTCCATTGCCAGTATTCCGCCCCAGCTATGGCCCAGTAAATAAAAATTATCCTTGTTCATTCCCAGGGCCTTTCTTACCTGTTCCACTTCTTCAACAAATCTTGCTGTTGTCCATAAGCTGCTGTCTTTGGGCTGGTCGCTAAACGCAGAGCCCAGCTGGTCATATTCATAAAACTCGAACCCCTCTTGCGGAAAAAAACTTTCAAATGATTCGAAAGCCTCATGCGTGCCCCCGGGACCTCCATGCAGGAGCAACACTTTAATGGATGGGTTATTGCCAAATTTTTTGGTCCACACACGGAACTTACCGATTGCTGTTTCAACTGAAATCATTTTCACTCCACCCGTTTGTACCCCTGTATCGGTTATTCGATGATAATCGGCCACAGAAAGTGACTTGGACTTTTCAGAACTACAGGATAGCAATACCAATAGTGCGGATAAACAAAGCAGGGTTCTCATGTTTTTTGGGTTAGTTGGTTTTTGTATCTGAGGCCTTCTTATCGTCGGTGGCCGACTTGCTTTTTCTGAACCGTTTAAAAGGATCGTATTTTATTTTAATGGTTCCGTCTTCTGCAGTAGTGGCCCGGAGAAACACGCTCATGCCCCCGTTTCTGTCTGTTCCCTCATTCTGGGGTTTATAATCTTTTTTCCGCTTCTTAAGATTGCTTACCGGCACCTGTACGCTGATATCTGTTTTTCCCGTTAAACTATATACCCCTTCTACAAACAAGGAAAGCACATTGGAGTTGATTTCCATTCGGCTGATCTCGATCTCCCCTTTCTTAAATTTGAAATCATCGTGGATTTCTGCAAAACTGATCTCATGAAAATTGCGATCACCCAGCAGGAAATTATGTATGTTTTCAAGCGGGGCGAAATTGATAAGTTTCCCGTTTTTGATGGAGAGATTGGCGTCGCCCGAAAGACTGTTCAAATCAAAGCCTCCGTTTTTGTCCAGCAGCAATGAAAGGTTTACATCGGCGCTTAGTTTTCCCTCCAGGTTTTTAGAGCCAAGCGCTTTCATTCCGAAATCATTAAAACTGTACCAGATTTTTTTGGCATCCAGGTCCTTCATTGTAATTTTTGAATTCAACCGGAAACGCTGATTTTTTTCTTCCGAAACCATGCCCTTGATTGCCAGGGTTCCTGTGCCGTGGCTTAAGGAGGCGTTCTGCAGGTTCCAGGCATTTTCATCAATTAAGATCTGTGCATTTAATTTAGCCCCCTCGAATTTTTTATAGACAAGTTTATCTGCGTTAACACTCAGGTTAATTTTACCGCTGGACAGGAGGTTATCAAGCTTCGCCATGGATTTGGCCAATGCACCGGATCTTTTTGGCCCCCGTTTGGGCTTAACAGGATATTTTCTGGAAATAATACTGCTGATTTTATTGATGTTTAGCAGCGGTGCCTTACAGTCCAAACTCAATGATACCGGGTCGTTGGAGTCGCCCGCCATCGACAGAACATTTTTGGCTTCTGCCGTAATCGTGATGGGGTTTCCGGCAAGCCGGCCCGATAGTTTTTCTACTACCAGATCGGTGGTTTTTAAATTGATGTGTGCCATACAGTCTGTAAGTTGCGATTGGTTGGCCGCAAACTCAATAACCCCTTTGTCGAGATTGACGAATCCTGTTATAGAAGAGTTTTTTGGGGATATATGATCAATGGCTCCCCGATAGTTGATTTCCATATTACCTGTTCCTGCCACAAGCGAGAGCGCGTCGGACAGAATCAGGTTATTCAACTCCTGTAACTGAAAACTTGATTTTAACTGGGCTGTTACATCCGGTATCGTAAGGTTGTTCAGTAAGAAATGGGGAACGGTTATGGGAAGGCCCAGCAATTTGCCGGTAAGGTTGTTTACTTCAACCTTAGAATTGGGGTCGGTTAAGGGAAGGCCCTTAACCACTTCGTTGGTATACAGGCCTGAAAAATTACAATCCGTAAGATTGATAAGCGGCGTTACAATTTCATTGTTACGGGTTGTCCAGTTTACCACAATCAGCGGGTCTCCACCCTGTAAGCTGCCACTAATGCGTGCATCCACATCGAGCGGTTTCATTACAGAAACAATGCTGATGGATTTGGCAATTTTTTTGCTTAGAATTTTTTTGGCCGAGTCTACCAATAAATTTTTTGATTGAGCATGTAGCTCAAAAGCCTGAACGGTTCCAAACTTAAAAGCACCGGAAAAATGAAAAGGCTGTCCCGAAATGGAAAAATCAATATCATCAAAACGCAATTCTTTTTTTCGTGGCAGCAGGCGGATTTTGTATTTACCTTCCAGCAGCCGATCCTGCAAAAAACTTCCCTCCGAATACTTAAAGCCAAGGTCTTTTACCAGAATTGATTTGTCTATCTCAAAAACCTTGGAACTGTCTGTACTCTCGGTTTTAATCGCCATTTTGTTGATGAGGAAATCAAATCTTTTGTTTTTCTGTTCATCGGCAATGGTTGCGCGGAAATTGAGAAGTTTAATTTTTTCCAGCAGGTTTTTGGTTGACGCTGTTTGAGGCTTCTTGGGTTTGTCTTTTTTACCCTGCAGCATATAGGCGTTGGTATAGCCGGAAGTATCCGTATATAAATAGAGGGCACCATTTTGTATTTCCAGGTTACTCAGGCGAACGCTTCCGATAAGCAGCCGAAAGGGATTGATTCTGGCATAAACCTGCTCCACAGCTAATAGCTTATGCTTGTGAACACGATACAGAGAATCTTCTATGCTGATGCCGTAAACCGATACGGTTAAATAGGGAAAGGTTTTGAAAAATGAAACCGACATGTCGGCAATGGACACTTTTCCATTGATCTCGTTGCTGATTTCTTCCCCGGCTTTTGCCAACAATTCTTTCTTGTGAGAAGAGAGGTAAATATTGGCGATGATATAGGCAATAACCAACAGGCCCAGCAGGATGCTTAATGCATAGAGCAGGTATTTCTTCAGTTTTTTCAAATGCGTAGATTGTTGCTTAAAGTTAGCCGTAACCCAAGAAAAAACAGAATAAATTATCTACCCATAAAAACCATCAGTATCTGAACATCACTGGGGTTTACGCCGCTTATTCGGCTGGCCTGACCAAGGGTGGCGGGTTTGATTTTTTTGAATTTCTGTAAAGCCTCATTGGACAAGGCATTTACGCGGTCATAATCAAAACTTGCAGGAATGGCCATGTTCTCAAGCTGGCTCATTTTCTCTACGATTTCCTGCTCTTTTTCTATATACCGTTCGTACTTGATTTGTATTTCTGCCTGCTCCTGTGCGTCGGTAGAGAAAGCCGATACGGTTGCTTTGAGTTCAGGAACAAGGTTGATCAAAGCAGGAAGGTCTACTTTGGGGCGGAGCAGCAGCTTGGCTATTTTTTGTTTTTCGGTAATAGGCGCAGAGTCGATTTGCCCAAAATAGTCGTTCACATCCAGGGGGTCGAGATTGGTTTCTGCGAAATGTTTTTTCAGCTTGCTGATTTCTTCCCTTTTCCTGGCTACATTTTCCATTCTTTCCTCTGAAGCCAAACCCAGTCGATGGCTGATTTCGGTTAAACGCAAATCAGCATTGTCCTGGCGTAGCAGGGTTCTGAATTCTGCCCTGCTCGTAAACATGCGATAAGGCTCTTCGGTACCCTTGCTGATAAGGTCGTCTATCAATACGCCAATATAGGCTTCGCTTCTTTTCAATACCACCGGCTCCAGCTCCTTCGCTTTGCGGTGAGCATTCATGCCGGCCATCAAACCCTGACAGGCAGCTTCCTCATAACCCGTGGTACCATTGATCTGGCCCGCAAAAAACAAGTTTTTCAGGAGCTTGGTTTCCAAAGAATACGTTAACTGGGTAGGGGGAAAATAATCGTACTCAATGGCATAACCGGGCCTAAAAATGCGGACATTTTCAAAGCCCGGAACAATACGAAGCGCTTCGTATTGCACCTCTTCGGGTAAGGAAGTGGAGAAGCCGTTTACATAAATTTCTACCGTATTCCACCCCTCCGGCTCCACAAATAGCTGGTGCCTGTCGCGATCGGCGAATCGATTGATTTTGTCTTCGATACTGGGGCAATACCTTGGTCCGATTCCTTCAATCCTTCCCTGAAACATCGGACTTCTGTCGAATCCTGTTTTTAAAATATCGTGTACGGAATCGTTGGTATAGGTAATATAGCAGCTGCGCTGGTCTTCGGCTTTGATGCGTTTGGTATTGGTATAGGAGAATCCCACAATTTCCTCATCGCCTTTCTGTTCTTCCATTTTGGAATAGTCGAGACTTCTTCCGTCTACCCTTGGTGGTGTGCCTGTTTTAAGGCGGTCGCTCTCAAAGCCATATTCCACCAGCTGTTCGGTGATGCCTGTTGCGGCTTTTTCGGCAACTCTTCCGCCGCCAAACTGTTTTTCTCCTATATGAATAATGCCGTTTAAGAAAGTACCACTGGTTACCACTACGGCTTTCGATTTTACTTCATGCCCCAGGCCTGTTACCACACCACAGGCTTTATCGCCCTTGATGATGATGGACCGGACCATGTCCTGGTAAAAATCCACATTGGGTGTATTCTCCAGCATTTCTCTCCAGGTGGCGGCAAAGAGCATCCTGTCGTTCTGTGTTCTCGGGCTCCACATGGCGGGGCCCTTGCTCCTGTTGAGCATCCGGAATTGTATGGTGCTCAGGTCGCTCACAATTCCGCTATAACCGCCCATGGCATCAATCTCCCTAACAATCTGTCCTTTGGCAATACCACCCATAGCGGGGTTGCAGCTCATTTGAGCAATGGTCTGCATATTCATGGTAATGAGCAGTACTTTGCTGCCCATATTGGCAGCAGCGGCAGCGGCTTCACATCCGGCATGGCCGGCACCAACAACAATCACATCGTATTCGGGAAACATAGGCGGCAAAGATAGTTCAGGCTTTTGCCCTTACCCGAACTTTCTTAAAATTTCTCTTTCCAATAAAAGCTCTTCCGCGCTGCTGCCGCGGTTAAGCCGGTTAAATTCTTCCTTGTTAAAGGATCCGATATTTTCCAGCAGGGTTTTGTTTTGAATAAGAAAGCGTTCAATCGGTTCAAAATTCCTGCTCTCAGATGCTTCGGCCTCAATACGGCCTATTTTATCCAGCATTTTGGTACAAAAAACATAGCCGGTTTTCTCGTACAGGCTTTGAAAATGGGGCTTTACTGCCAGGAGGTCAATTCTATTGGTACCGGAATTGTTTTCATCCAGCTTTCCCACGCGTATGTTGATGAAGTTCCAGCAAAGGGCCAGGTCCTCTTCTATTGCATAATCAAAATAAGTGGTGGGTATGATATGATCGAATTGCCAGGCTTTGCCATGGTTTTCCCAGGAAAGCCCCTCGGTAAACTGCAGCTCGAACCATTTACGAAGGGTTTCGATGTCTAAACCGAAATAGGGCGCATATGCTTCGCTGGGCATTTTCTCGATTACATACCTGCGATAGCTCAATTGCCATTTACGCTTTGCCCTGAATTTGAGCAGGGAATCGCTCAGTTCTGTTTGGGGCGTCCATCTTTTTCTTGCCATTGACCAAAGATAAAAGATGTTTCAGGGAGAAACAGTGATTCGTGGAACATATTTTCCTTCTTGTTTCAGGGAGAAACAGTGATTCGTGGAACCTCCTATTGTTGGAGGCAGGCCATGTCCTGTACCAGAAACCATTGATCCTTACCATATCGGGAGGCGCCAATGCCAATTTCTCTCAAATTGGCGTCGGTCAGGGCTTTTCTATGGCCAAGACTTGGCAGGCCGATATCTAAGTATAAAAGTACCAGCGCGAGCGAGACGGTTTGGCTGGCCACCGAAATATTCTCATTGGCACATTTCCTGATACCCGCCCTTTTGATCCTGGTACCAAAATCGGTTCCGTCGGAGGAATTGTGGCTGATGGGGGATTTGTTCCGGCCAATATCCAAAGCATGTAGTTGTGCGGTTTGAATTAAAGCGGGATTGAGGATAAACATAGGAAGGGGTTCCCGGGAGGATAAATCCTTTTGCAGGCTTTTGGCCTCGGCCTTATTCAGGGTGGGAAATACTTCCAGCATGGGAACAACCACGCTGTCCCAGAACATTTTGGGGTTCTGCCTGCTGTAATTG
>JBDKLG010000042.1:0-2556 GCA_039795695.1 Bacteroidota bacterium | reverse complement strand
TGTTGGGTTTTGTATAAAAGTGGATGCTCAACAAATAAGCCGTGATTCGCTGGCAAAGAATCCGCAGTTGTTCTTAAAAGCAGCCGTTAAACAATTGCGCTGGACAGAACCTGAAGAGCCAACGCATATTGTTGGTCCAATTTATTTTGTTGGCACAAAAGGACTGGCTTCTTACTTGTTCAACACTACGCAGGGCCTTATTCTTTTATACACAGGTATGCCCGGCTCAGGGCCGATGATTGAACAATCGATCAGGAAACTTGGTTTCAATCCCAAAGACATTAAATACATACTCTCCGGGCATGCACATACTGATCATGCCGGTGGTCATGCATACATGAAAAAAATTTCCGGAGCTAAGGTTGCGATTATGGCAGAAGAAAAAGAATTATTGGAAAGCGGAGGTAAAATAGATTTTAATTATGGAAAAATTGCTGAATTCTGGTTTGAGCCTGTACAGGCGGATATTATATTGCATGATGGTGATATGATAAAACTGGGTGATGTTGCTCTCACAACTTTATACACACCCGGACATACAAAAGGAGATAATACCTGGGTTACAAATGTTGTTGACAGTGGTAAAAAATATGTGGTTGTATTTCCAGATGGAACCAGCATTAATCCCGGTTACAGGCTTTTAAAAGATCCTTCTTATCCTAGCATAGAAAATAACTACCGCAATACTTTGCATACGCTTGAAATGCTAAAACCTGATATATGGCTTTCCTGCCACACAGAGTTCTTCGATTTTGAAAAGAAGCGGAAGAGTTCTATGACTAAAGGTGTGAAAGCATGGGTAGATCCAGAAGGATACCGTTTAAGAATTTCAGGTGAACGTGCCAAGTTTGAAGCGGAAATAAATACTGAATTAGGCATTCCTGTTAAAGCTCAATAAGTTTATTTCGGATATCAAAAAATTAACAATGAAAAGGTATCAGATTCTTACTGCTGCACTTATCTTGTTGGCAGCCTGTGGTCAGCAGACAGGCAATAATGATGATACTAATAAAGTGAGTACTCTATCGGCAAGCTCAGAAGATTCGGTTGTAAAGATTACAAAAGATGCTTACCTGTACGGTTTTCCGCTGGTACTGATGGATATTACACGGCGGCAAATGACCAATCCTGCTGCAGGCGCTATGTATGCACCACCAAATAAATTCCGGCATAATTCCGTTTTCCCTGATGCGTCCTTTAAAAATGTTGTTCGCCCCAACGCAGATACTTATTATTCTATTGCATGGCTTGAACTTGCCAAAGAACCCATTATCTTATCTCTTCCAGACACAAAAGCGAGGTATTATATGATGCCGATGATGGATGCTTATTCGAATGTATTTGCATCGCTGGGTACAAGAACGACTGGTAACAAAGCAGAAAATTTCTTAATTAGCGGCCCGCAATGGAAGGGCATTGTGCCAGACGAAATGAAAAATATTCAATCACCTACAAATACAGTCTGGATAATAGGGAGAACACAGGTAAACAGTAAAGACGATGGCGCTAAAGTAGTAGTACCTTTGCAACACCAATATAAACTTACAGCATTAAGTGAATGGGGCAAAACCTATATCGCACCGAGTTCGGTTGCCGATTCTTCTGTACCTACCGGAGATCCCAATACTATTATTAAAAACATGTCCATTGAGAAATATTTTAATTATGTAAATGAATTGCTTGCAAAAAATCCATTTCCTGCATCAGATAAATCTGCTATAGAAAAGTTTGCTTCGATAGGCGTTGGTGCTAACAAAAAGTTTGACATAAATACAATTGAAGTAAGTGCAAGGCAAGCTGTAAATAATGTTCCAAACGAAGTGTTCGCAGCATTTGATCAAGAAAAATCTTCTTCAGATAAATTGGTGAATGGATGGAATCTTGGGCGTAAAGTAATAGGCTTTTATGGTACTGACTATTATAGCAGGGCTTCTACAGCATATTTTGGTCTCGGGGCCAATTTAAGAGAAGATGCTATCTATCCTTCATGTTATTTTGATGCAGAGGGCAATGCATTAAACGGAGCCAATAAATACTTCCTTCACTTTGATAAAGGTAAAACTCCACCGGCCAGTGCATTTTGGTCATTAACATTATATGATCCCAAGGGATATTTCGTTGATAACCCCATCAACCGGTATACTTTGGGTGACAGAAGTAATTTAAAGGTCAATACAGACGGCTCTATAGATATTTATATTCAGAAAAATAATCCTGGAAATGAAAAAGCATCAAATTGGTTACCTGCACCGGGTGGAGATTTCAATTTACTACTGCGTGTGTATTGGCCGAAAGAAGAAATGCTTAATAGAAACTGGAATCCTCCTATAGTGTCCAAAAGGAATTAAGCTAGCCTTTTCTGTTAAAATCTTAAAACACACTAGCGTAAGAACAACGCCAGCTAACAAAAATATTGCTGCAGGAGTGGCAGGAGGTTACTTTAAAAAACTGTTCAGATAGGCCAAAATCCTTGTTGTCTGCATCATCAGGCTCACATGCCCCTGGGACGGAACAATGGCCAGTTGCGATTTGGGCATCGGCTGCAGATCCGCGGCC
>JBDKLG010000041.1:0-2906 GCA_039795695.1 Bacteroidota bacterium | reverse complement strand
TGGTTACTACTACAGATGAAGACCTTATCCAATCATTTGAACTGAAGCCATTGATGCACAAACGCATGCGAACTCTTTCCGGCGGTACCCGTCAGAAAGTAAGTGCTGCACTTGCTTTTCTTTTCAATCCGGAAGTACTGATTCTTGATGAGCCAAGTGCCGGACTTGATCCGGTTGCATCAGAGCAATTAAAAGAAAAAATCATCAAAGAAAAAAAGAACGGGAAATTAATCCTGATTACCTCACATATACTGAGTGAACTGGACGATCTGGTAACACAGGTAATTTATATGCAGGATGGGAAACTTTGCTTTCATAAATCAATCGGGCAATTGCGGGAAGACACGGGCCAATTAACACTTTCAAAAGCCATTGCCGGAATCATGCAAAATCAATTTTAAATGAAAAAGATTGTCAAATATGTGATCATCGATATTCTCAGGAATAAAATCATGATGGCTTATACCCTTTTCCTGTTGGTCCTTTCATTCAGCATCTTTAGCCTGGAAGATAACCCCGCAAAGGGTTTGCTTGGGTTACTGAATATAATCCTAATCATTGTTCCCCTGGTTAGCCTGGTTTTTTCTACCATTTATGTGTACAACAGTACCGAATTTATAGAACTGCTTGTAAGCCAGCCGCTACAGAGAAAAACCATCTGGCTGAGTTTGTTTTCCGGCCTGGCAGGTTCGATGGTGCTGGCATTTATAGTGGGTACAGGTATTCCGATATTGATTTATCAGCCCGACATTACAGGCTTGATGCTATTACTGACCGGCATTTTATTATCGGTCATCTTTGTATCCATTGCATTGTTGGCAGCCGTGAAAACCAGAGACAAGGCAAAGGGTATTGGTGTGGCTATCTTGCTTTGGCTGTATTTTTCTATTTTATTTGATGGCTTTGTACTTTTTCTCTTATTCCAGTTCTCAGATTATCCCATAGAAAAAATAATGGTAGCAGTAAGCATGCTCAATCCCATTGATCTTGCCAGAATACTGATATTATTAAAAATGGATATTTCCGCTCTCATGGGTTATACAGGGGCAGTATTCAACGATTTTTTTGGCACCAATAGCGGTATGAGCATCACCCTGGGGATTTTACTGATATGGGCTATATTACCGGCATGGCTATCTGTTCGGAATTTTAAGAGAAAAGATTTATAAGTAATTAATCTAAGCGCAGTTCATAAAATGCAGGCGCATGAAAAAAGATATTACCACAAAAGAAGACATTAATTTACTGGTACACAGTTTTTATGATAAAGTAAAGGCTGATTCAATGATTGGCCCTCTGTTTACAGAGATAGCCAGGGTAAACTGGGAAAAACATTTGCCCGTGATGAGTGATTTTTGGGAGAATGCCTTGTTTTTTACCGGCACATACCAGGGCAACCCAATGGACCTGCACAAACATCTCCAAAAAGCCATGAAACTTGAGCAGGTTCATTTTCAGCAATGGAATCAACTGTTTATGGCAACTGTTGACGAACATTTCAGTGGAGAAAATGCATTATTGGCAAAGCAAAGGGCTTTGAAGATCTCGTCCATTTTACAGGCAGAGATACTCGGTTCAAAACCTTTGACCTAAAAAAATAGCATGAATCAATGATCCATGCTATTAACTCAAAACAAACAATCTGTTTTTTCTATTTTTTCTCTCCGGGCAGTAATACTGCATCTATTACATGTATAATCCCATTGGAAGTAGGGATGGATGCAATTATTGAAGCGCTACCATTCACCATAATTTTACCATCTTTTTTACTAAGTGTAATATTACCACCATTTACCTGGCCAATAACCTGCCCATCCGTCATCGCTTCGGTTTTAAATACCCCTACTGAAACATGGTACTGTAATATATCAGTAAGTGCTTCCATTTTTTCAGGTTTCAAAAGTCCTTCTACAGTGCCTGCAGGAAGTTTATCAAATGCTGCATTGGTTGGGGCGAAAACGGTGAAGGGTCCTGCATTGCTCAATGCATCCACCAGTTTCGCAGCTTTTACCGCTGCTACAAGGGTCGTATGATCTTTACTACCACTTGCAACCTGTACAATATTTTTTGCTGAAGCATCATCACTCACTCCTGATTGCCCTGTGGCTTCCTGTGTTACATTGGATGCCGCAGGTTGATTGCTCGAATTATCTGTGCAAGAGAATAACTGAACTGAGCAAAATAATAGTAAGGGAACCGTTATATTTTTTTTCATAAAATAAAGGGTGTTTTTAGCTTTACCCAATATTTAAAATTAGCCTGAAACCTTTTTTTTGTTTATGATTACAATCATAAACAGGCAGTTATTTCATTCATTGAGCATGTTTTTTACATTAAATTGTCATTCCTTTACTGCCAATAAAGCTCACTTTGAAATCTTTAAAAATTAAAAAAAACCTACTGATTTGCTGCCTGTTTTTATGGGTACCGATAGCCAATTTGATGGCCAAGCAGTCACCCGCTCAAATCATCAAGGGGCAGGTAATAGACCGTTATATCCGGCACCCGCTTTCTGGTGCCACCATTACCCTCCTGACTGCCGGAGCTATTCAAACCATTACAGATAGTTCAGGTAATTTTAAAATGCTGCACATACCTATTGGCAGGCAAAATATCCGCATTGAATATATTGGTTTTAAATCCATCACACTTTCGAACCTTTTGGTAGAGTCGGGTAAAGAACTGGATCTGGCAATTGAAATGGAAGAACTGGTATCTACCGATACAGAAGTGGTGGTCAGAAATTCCGTTAACAAAACCAGGGCTCTTAATCCCTATGCCATGGTAAGTTCCCGCATGTTCAGCGTAGAGGAAACCAGGAGGTTTGCTGCAGGGCTGAATGACCCCGCCCGCATAGCCACTGCATTTGCAGGAGTTACAGGAAATGGCGATGGCAATTCTCTGAT
>JBDKLG010000040.1:0-2953 GCA_039795695.1 Bacteroidota bacterium | reverse complement strand
TCATTTAACCAAATAAGTTTTGAGTGGTAGCCCTGTTTTTTTACAAAAGCTGTGAGATTCGCCGGGTATTCATCCGGAAAATCAATACTTACCAAAACAAGGCTAATTTTCTTAGCGGCATATTTGGAGATGTTTTTTTCAAACCAGGGTATCTCCCTGATGCAGGGTCCGCACCAACTGGCCCAGAAATTTATTACCAGGGGATTGCTGCTGGTATCAATAAAATGAAGCAATTCATCCATCTTCATTTTTTTTATTTCCTGCGCACCAATCCCTGCGGGAAATGTAAGCAGCAACAGCAATAGCAGTTTATTTTTCATATGCATTTTTATAGATTGTCATAACAGCCCCAGTCTCTCATCAAAGATTGTATCCTTTCACCGGGAAGGGAGTTTTTTTCATAATGCCCAGCAGCCTGTTTTTGCCGGAAAGCTTCATAAATACTGATGGCACATGCTACAGAGATATTGAGGCTCTGGATCAATCCCATCTGAGGAATGATAAAGTTTCCGTCTGAAAGCTGTTGCATTTCTTCACTCACCCCATCGTGTTCATTACCAAAAACCAGGGCAATGGGTTGTGTAAAATCAATCGCATACACACTAACGGCATCACTGGAAAGATGTGTGGTAAGAATGCGGAAATGGTTCCTGCGCAATGCTTTTACGCAGTCTGCAGTATTGGTATAGGAATGAATGGTCAGCCATTTATCTGCACTGCTGCTGCTTTTAGGCCCAAATTTTTTATGCGGATGAATTTTAGTGGTTAATACATAAATGTCCTGGATTCCCACCGCATCACAGGTTCTCATCACGGCAGATATATTGTGCGGATCATCCACATTCTCCATTACAACCGTCAAATTTGTTTGTCGTTTGTACAAAGCCTGTAATAATTTTTCTTTTCTCGAGTCCAGCATAGCGAAGGGTATGAAATGATCCCGGCAAAACTAACAGAAAACCTGCTTAAAAAACTTCATTCAGGCCAAAGAACAGGCCTTTAGAGCCATATCTTCCGACCGCATAATCAATACACAAAGAAGTACGGGTATTTTTCTTGAAGAGGAACCGCAAACCGCTACCCATGGCCGGTTCCCAGTAATCGAATAAGTGGATGCCGGTTTGATTACTGGCAGACTGGATATTGGCGAATACAACGCCCCCTAAAAATTTATTTCGGGTAATGGGAAAGCGGTATTCTGTTTCGAGTGTGAAAAAGGATAATCCTTTGAATCTGCCAATCGTATAGCCCCTACCTCCCCTGCCCCAGGTATCCAAACCGGTACCCGGCAATTCAAGGTAAGGCAGTTTGCCCTGCAGCAGGTAATTACCCATATGCCAGATGGCTAAAACATGCTCAGGGTTTGTGGCAGAGAGGCTCCAGTATTTCCTTAACTCTGTTAACAGTTGAATGGAATTATAGGAACTTCCCAGCCATGTTTGATTTACCCGAATACCTATATCAGTATAAATACCTCTGTAGGAACGATTCGGATGCTCTTTGGCATAATAAAGAAGGTTGAATAGCAGGCCATTTGCATTGTATTGGCCGGGATTATAACCGTTGGCAGCACTGTATTTGTAGTGGGGCGTATTTCCTGTGCTGTCGAGCTTGGTATCATTGATTTTAGAACGGATATCAAAACTAAGGCCGATGGCCGCATACAAATGCTGCCCGATTTTTCGATAAGCCCTCTCGGTAAACCGGGTGTATTGCAGCTTGATCGGGAATAATGCCGAATCATTGTCGAGAGGAATCCCGTCAATTTCAAAATATCCGTTTGAACCTATGGTAATTCCTGTTCCAACACCGTAGTCAAAAGAAACCATTCTCGATAATTGCATATTTCCCTGCAGGTTCCATCGATTGTCTTTCGTGAATACATTATGCCTTAGCTGGCCCGTGATGATTCCCTTGGTGGTTCCAAAACCAACAATGCTAAAAACTGACATGGTAGTGGTTTTGGGCTTCCCAAGATAAAACCCTCCTGAAACATTAAGGCCTAACTGAAAGCCAATGCTGGGATTATAGCCTATCGAAGGAAGCATGGCAACCGTTGAGGCTTTTTTTTCCTGTTTTTTTTGGGGTTTCGCAAATAGTTTTTTCGAGAGGTCGGCCAAATCAAATTGTTTGGCTAAAACACTATCACTATCCTGTGAAAATACCCGTATGGGTTTGTAAGCAATCAAAAAAACTGAGATACCTACTACCCATAAACTTTGTTTCATGTGGCAGTATTAATTATTGAATTTATAACCAAGGGTAAAGGCAATACTATAATCCGTTTTTCTGCTGCTCTGAACAGGGGGTTGGTTATCATAGTTGTTGTAAAAGGTAAAACCTACATTCATGTCACTGATTATTTCCCAATTAACCGATAACTGGCCGTCTTCCCTAAAGCGGCCTTTTTGCGTAATACCCACATACCCTGTTTGCGAGAGATTGATGGTAATATTGGGGTTGGTAAATTTGTATAACTGGAACTGGAAAAGGATGGGCAATTCATACAAGCCGCTTATGCTGTTGCCCGAAGTGCTTTTTTCCTGGTTTACTACGATACCTGTCATGGCTGATGCCTGTAAAATACTTTTCACGAGCAGTTTATAGCCCACCCCTAACCCTTCCTGAAAACGACGCTGGATACCCAATTCAAGGTTTTTTTGGTAGTTAAACAGGCTAAAAGCTGTAAGCCTGGATGTAAACAGATAACTGGCCATGGTTTGGGCATTGGCCCTTTCAGTGTACCAATTGGTACCATCTGAAGTAAGTATGGTAGAAAAACCATTGTTGACTTCTACATTTTTTGCTTTGAATTTTACGTTGGCATCAAAATTCAAACGCCCGATATTACTGGAACGGCTATAACTATAACCCAAGGAAGCATTTCCGCTTAACCGTTTCCAAAAACCATTTTCATAAAAAGAAGCAGCAATTATTTCGTTAAGAGACAGGG
>JBDKLG010000039.1:0-3619 GCA_039795695.1 Bacteroidota bacterium | reverse complement strand
TGGGCAGGCAGTTCCGAAACCGATGTACTAAACCAGCTTGGCAACTATAAAAAGAGAACCACACAATCAGTTGGTTATAGTTTGCTATTTGATTATTCCCTGCAAAATGTGAGCCCCCTGAGCAAGCAGGTTCCCAATAGCCAGAATTTGGTTGTTACGCATCTAGACAGCAAGGGAAATCCGATTCTGGTTCCAAAAACAAATATGGCCAATACTGCCGCTATGCAAAACAGCAGGTATGCTGTTAACCAGCAACAAAAATTTATGGAATTCTATTTTGACAGTAGCAGTAAAGTGACTTATGTATATGCGGAAGGCTATCCGGATTCTGTATATTATGTAAGAAGGAAATGAACTGTTATCCTGTTACCGTATTTTACCCACACGACTATTTATTGCAGTAAAACAGCCTGGTTTATCATTGAACCTGTAAATGATTAGGTTTCATTTTGCTTATTTTTGCCCCATATGGGACAAAAGAAACTTATCCGCTTCGAAGCAATCAAACAATTCTCCAATGTGCTGGAATATCCGCAGGGAATGCAGGGTAAATGGGCAGGTTTTTTTGGAAATGAAAACCCACTTACACTTGAGCTGGCCTGTGGCAAGGGAGAATATGCGGTAGGCCTGGGCAGATTATACCCCGGCAGAAATTTTATCGGCATTGATATCAAAGGAAACCGCATCTGGAGGGGCGCGAAAACCGCTCTGGACGAGGGTTTACATAATGTGGCATTTGTTCGCTCCCATATTGATAAGATTACCGATTATTTCAATCAAGAGGAGGTTGCCGAAATCTGGATTACTTTTCCCGATCCCCAATTACGCGGCTCAAGGGCTAAAAAACGTTTGACCCATCCCAAATTTCTCCGCTTATACCAGAAACTGCTTAAAACAGACGGGATAGTGCATTTAAAAACGGATAGTCCTGACTTATACCTGTTTACATTGGCAGTTATTAATCTGTTTGAATTGGAATTATTAGAACATACAGATCAGGTATATGCACAGGATACTGTAAAGCCGGAGCTGCTGATTAAAACCCATTACGAGGGTCTTGATATAGCCCAAAGCAACCGTATCCATTATTTGTGTTTCAGGCTCGGCAAAGCTATGCCTGTAGAAAAGGACGAAGTATTAAAACAATTGTTCAAAGAAGCGGATCATGACTGAAGGAATTGATTTCTATAGGGACAAAAGCGGTTCGCTGGTCTTTACCAAAAAGTACCACCTGAACAGGGGCAATTGCTGTGGATGTGGGTGCAGGCATTGCCCTTATGAGTTTGAAGCAGTTCCTGAGCCAAGAAAGTCTGAATTATGGTCATTTTTGTGTCTTCACAAAAATGGCAGAAATGACGGACAGGATGCCGAATGATGGCTGTTTTGTCTGTGTTTTTGTGAAGACACAAAAACGGCAGAAAGGGGACACGATTGCACGTTTTGTGTCTTCACAAAACGGCTGAAGGAGGACATCAGAAATGCCCGTTTTGTGTCTTCACAAAACGGCAGAAGGAGGACATCAATAAAACAAATTGTATCTTACCCAATAAAAAACATCCAACTTGGCAGCAAAAAAAACAAGTGAAAAACTGAAACAGGTTTTACCCAGCGGTAAAAAAGACAGTAGTTTTTTTGAGCAGGTTTATGATGTAGCCCGGCAAATACCAAGAGGAAGGGTAACTTCCTATGGTGCGATAGCTGCTTACCTGGGAACAAAAATGAGTGCCAGAATGGTTGGCTGGGCTATGAACGGTGCGCATACGCAGCGGGGAATTCCGGCACATCGTGTGGTAAACAGAAATGGTATGCTCTCAGGAAAAATGCATTTCTCCACTCCTACACGCATGGAAGAACTGCTTAAAAAAGAAAGAATCAAAGTGACGGATGACACAATTCTAGACTTTGAGAAGAAGTTCTGGGACCCCGCAAAAGAATTGTCACTCGACTAAGTTTTGTTACCAATACCTAATGATAGTAAGGGCTGATCATCACATAAACAATTGGCCCGGTAACTGCCACATACATCCAAAGCGGCCAGGTAATTCTGGCTAATTTTTTGTGACGTACAAATTCTGCAGTCAGTGCCCTGTATGCAGTAAATAAGATAAAAGGAAGAATGACGGCAGCCAGAAAAATATGGGTTGCCAGAATAAGGTAATAGAAGTACCGGAGTGTACCTACAGCCAGTTTTTCTTCATCTGACAGCAATCCGTCGTGGTTGATGTCTCCGAATTTTGCTTCCCCTGCAAGTAAGTGGTGGGCGATATAAGAAACAAGGAAAATCACTGATAAAAGCAAAGCAGCCACCATCAGTTTTTTGTGTAATAAGTATCGCTTATTTCTTACCGCTATAAGTGCAAGGATCAGCAATATTGCTATCACCGTATTGATAACTGCATTGATGGCAGCAAAAATATGCACATCAAATCCCAGATCAAGCTGCAAATGATACCTGCTCAGTAATACTATTGCTGAAAACACAACAATTGAAAATATGCTTATCAGCCATAGTGCCTGTTGATCGTTTTTTTTGATAGATGCTTTGAGCATATTGATTTTTTATTTTTTAAGGGCTTGGGCCTGATAAATAAACTGCCTGTAGTGTATATGTATTCAATAAATTCCGTGAGGGCTTATCCATTGATTTTTCTTCTTCCCCGCATGTATAAAACAAAGAAGGTTACCAGCAGTACAATAATTCCCCATAGCCATGTTAAATCGAGTATCTGACTGAACACCTCGCTTTTTTGTTTCTTGTCTTTTTCCAGCATCAGTAAGCCAATATCCCTGGCAAGTTTACCCATCGCCAGAGAATCAAGCCCGTTATAATAACCTCTAACCTTGTATTCCTTGTCGATCAATACAAACCTGCCAGTATGAATAAAATCGGGGCTGATAGGTTCTTCACTGAATTTATCGACTTTCAACTCTTCGAAAATAAATTGATAAATAGTGTCTCTGTTTCCGGTCAGCATCCACCAGTTATCGTGGTTTACACCAAAACGGTCGGCATAGGCTTTCAGTACGGAAACACTGTCTCTTTCGGGGTCGATTGAGAATGACATGAACTGCACGATAGAACTGTCAATTTTCTTGCGCAGGTTACCACCGCGGATAAATGATTGTTGTAGCCTGGCCATATTGGCGGTGAGTTTGGGGCAGATACTACCGCAACGGGTAAAGAAAAAATCTGCTACAATAATTTTTCCTTTTTTGTCGTAGAGGCTAACTGAATCACCCAATTGATTGCGCAAATGAATATTTGCAGTAGTGTGCCAGATACTGTCGTTGATTATTTTGCCCTTTACTTCACGCGTTACAACGGTATCCAGCAGGTATTTTCTCGGCATATCTACTGCACTATCGCTTGCATATTTCAGTAACAGGTAACAGGTAACAGGTAATAAAAGAGCCACTGCCAGGCCCATGAGTGCTTTCTTGTTCATATGAGGTATTGAACTATAAAAAAACCATCGCCCTTGAATTGCGATGGTTTAATTATTTATTGAAATAAAATCCAGCAATGCTTATTCCACCACTTTTTTCTCTTCTGTTTTTTTCTCTTCTGCTTTCTTTTCCTCGTGTTTGCCTTCTTCTTTTTTCTCTACTTTAATCGTAC
>JBDKLG010000038.1:0-5432 GCA_039795695.1 Bacteroidota bacterium | reverse complement strand
TTCCAGAATTTCCTGTTTAATGATGGGTGAATAAATAAAATCGTCGTATTGTTCAAAGTGAAGACCAATATAGCTTTCAGCTGTAGCATATTTTTGCAATATCCATTCTCCTGCTATGTCTTTTTTTTTCGGCCTTGGGGTATGTTTGCTCATAAAACTTGCCTGGTGCCCAAAGTTAACAGAGGGCAGATCTTTTATTTTACAGGCCAGAGAAGTGATGCATTCAAAATCATTGATGATGAGATCGTATTTTTCCAGTGGCAAATTTTTAGCCTCATATAATACGCGCAAAGGAGAAAACTCCCTTATCATTCTCGGGTAATCCAACCCGCCATGATTGCCATAAAACAGGCTAAGCCCTTTGCTTCTGTACTTTACAGGTAATAATGGGTTCAAACTACTATTGCTTCCGCTTAGAAAAACATCAACAGTACCATGCTGCAACAAATAGGGCATCAATTCCAGGGCCCTTGCGATATGGCCGTTTCCTGTTGCCTGAACTGCATAAAAAATCTTCATGGCTATACGATTAAAGAATTTAGAAAAAAAGATACCTCATCAGTAACCACATTAATCGCAGGCTTTTTTTTCTCCATTGCGATTATTTGTGTTGAAGGCTTGTCAAATGCTTTTTCATCATACTGGTAAATTGTCCATTCATTACTATTGTATTCCAATGCCGTCAGGTTTTCTATCCAATCGCCGCTATTCAAATAAGTCACGGCGCCTTCTTTTGTTTCAACCAGGCGCATTTGAGGCTGGTGTATATGTCCGCAAATCACGTAATCGTATTTTTTTTCAATAGCCAGTTCTGCCGCAGTCTGTTCAAAATTGCCAATCCATGACACAGCCTGTTTTACGCCATTTTTTACTTTTTTACTTAAGCTCATTTTTTCCCTGCCCATTAATTTTAAACAGGTATTGATAAAACGGTTAAGCAAAATGAGCAGATCATAACCGTGGCCTCCCAGTTTGGCCAATACTTTGGCACTGCCTTTGGTAGTAGCGTCAAAAACATCGCCGTGGAAAATCCAGGTCATTTTACCATTGATTTCCATCACCACTTTATCTGCTAACTGGAAATTGCCAAATTGTATATCACTGTAGCGACGCATCATTTCGTCGTGGTTGCCGGTAATATAGATTACGCGTGTGCCTTTGCTTAACAGGCTCATGATTTCTTTGATGACCTGCATATGGCTAACAGGAAAATATCTTTTGCTGAATTGCCAGCCATCAATGATGTCGCCATTCAGAATCAATATCGTTGGGGAGATACTTTTGAGGTAATTGACTATTTCTGAAGCATGGCAGCCATAAGTACCCAAATGCAAATCACTTATGACTACTACTTCTACGGAGCGTTTGTCCATACTTTGGGTTTATCAAAATTCCCAAGTATGTGTTATGCCAATATGATGGATGGGTTAAGCAATTATGAATTCGTGGGATGGGCAATGCAGACCCATTAGAATGTGTGGTTATTTTTATGATTTGTCTACTGCTTCAGTTTTCTGATATAGTTTACCAGGGCCCAACGGTCTTCTTCATCAGCCAGTAATTTTTTAAAGGAGGGCATATCATCTCTTCCTTCGGATATTTTATAAAAAAGAGACCCGTCTTTCTGGGATTGCACTTCAGGTTTGCTAAGGTCGTGAGGCAGGGTTTTTAACTGTGCAGCTTTTGTGCCATCGCCAAACCCTTTGGCACCGTGGCAGGATTTGCAATGCATATCATAAATGCTTTTCCCGTTTTTTATTGATTCCGGATTGGCTGTTACAGGATTTTTTTTGCTCGCAGCCGCATCGGGTACGGGCCAGGCTTTGATCTGAATCAGGTTAAATCCGCTTACGGTTAACCCCATTCCCAGTAAAAGAGTTGCAGTTAATTTTGTCATCAGCGTATAAATTTGGATGAAATTAATCATTCAGTTTTCTTGGAGAAAATAAATTAATTCATTCCCTTACCACAATTGCCAATTTGGTGTTTTCGGCATTCAGCGCCAGCCTGGTAATCCCTTTCAGCAAGGGATTTTGGTAGTCGGCCTCAATTTTTTGCCAGTTATTGGCTGGATTTTGATCCCAATAATAAATCATTTTTCCATCGCTCATTAGTATCCACTCATTTTTTGTCCAGACCATATATTCCTGTCCGGGTAAAGCATTGCCAATAGCACTTACCTGCATATTTTCCAATGAGATTTTTTTAATCACCCCCATTTTAGGGTTAGTTTTATCAATAAAACTCATGGCATTTTGTCCGGGAATCTTTGCCAGTGATCTTCCCGGGTTTTGTGCAATTATTTTATCTTCCCTGGTATTCAGGTTATAGATATGCAAGCTGTTGTGGGCGCTGTCGTCAAGTATAAACAGGAGCAGGCGGTTATTGTCAATCCAGGCATGGTAACCCACTTTGAGGTGATTGATCAAGCCTATTGCATCGCCTCCATTTACCGGGTATTTAGCCAGATCCTGGGTTCCGTTTGCTCTTTGAATAATACAGGAAATATATTTTCCATCAGGGGTAAGGGTGGGAGAAAATTCCTTATCCGGGGTATTGGTGAGGAAGCGGGCTTCACCTGTTTGATAATTGTATTGCCTGATATCGGTATGGGCGGCAGCTGTATCCCTGTCGGAAGTAAAATAGAGCATTTGCTTACCGGGAACAAAAAACGGCTGGTTGTCATAACCCTTATGATTCGTTATGTTAACCGGATTGGATAAACTGACCTTTGCATTAGTTATTTCTATATCCATCAAAACGATATCAGTAGCAGTTTGAGCAAACAGTGCGAAAGGGATTGAGAGCAGGGCAGGTAGCAGGATTTTTTTCATATAAAGATGATCGTTAAAAAATGATGGAAAATCTTATTAGCCAATGAACTTTTTGTTGGTTTGGCTGCCTATAAAGATAAGGCTGTTAAAATTAAAGAACCATCAGGGTTAACAGAAATAAAATCTGCACCAGCTTCTTTTCTTCATGATAAGAACCAATACTTATAGGCAGGAAACAAGAAAATTTCAGGGCAGAATAATCGTATCAACTTTAAAAAAGTGCCGAATAACTCAGTAAAAAAGAATTAAATTCGGTTGATTACCCGCATCGCTGTATGAGCAATAAAGGGCATTTGTAATCATAAACGGAGTCTTTTGCTGTCTCTCGTATTGATAAGCAGCAATTGGCATATATCAACGCAGATTGAAGTGCTGTAAACTGTTATTGATGGCCCAAATGCCAGTAATTCTTTTGATTGAGAGAATATCACCGGCAACTGCAGGTTATAATAGATGACCCGATACATATAATTTTTAAGGCTAAGTATTCAATGATGGTTTATCTTAAAAGAACTGATGCAAGTGATCCGGATTTTATTCAATTGGTAAAACAGCTGGATAGTGATTTGGCTGAGCGGGATGGCAAGGAGCATTCTTTCTATGCCCAGTTTAATAAAATTGATTCACTGAAACAGGTAATTGTATTGTACGAAAAAGATGTGGCCATCGGCTGTGGTGCTATCAAGGCATTTAACCCAACAGTTGCTGAAATAAAGCGGATGTTTGTATTGCCGGCCTGTCGCTCTAGAGGATTGGCTACCAAAATATTACTTGAACTGCAGCAATGGGCAGGAGAACTTGGCTTTCATTCCTGTATTTTAGAAACAGGTAAGCGACAGGTTGAGGCAATTCAACTGTATCAAAAACAGGGCTTCCGGATTACACCCAATTACGGCCAGTATGCCGGCATTGAAAACAGTGTATGTTTTGAAAAAATATTACCTGCTACAAAAAAACAATTATTTTAAACCAAAACCTTTTTTATGGCCAGAGTAAGTACTTACCTGAATTTTACAAGGAACACAGAAGAAGCATTTCTTTTTTATCAATCTGTTTTTGGAGGAGAATTTACCCGTGGAGGAATTGCCAGGTTTGCAGATATTCCGCCGATGGAAGGAGCAGCTCCTGTTGCTGAAGCCGATAAAAATTTAGTCATGCATGTAGAACTGGAAATGTTTAAAGGACATTTTCTAATGGGCACAGATGCCCCCGAATCAATGGGATTCCAGGTTGTAAAAGGCAATAATGTACACATTAATCTGGAGCCCGACAGCAAAGAAGAAACGAAAAGATTGTTTACGCTGTTGTCTGCAGGAGGTGTTGTAACAACGGATTTACAGGATATGTTCTGGGGAGCTTATTATGGTTCCTGTACCGACAGGTTTGGTGTTCAATGGATGTTTAACTGTGTCTTGTCCAAGTAGCATATTCTATCCAGTCTATTCCATGATTTACTTATCGAATACCTGAAAAAACGATAAGCAAATCATGGAATACAGGCCTATAAGTTGTGGGAATTTCGCATTTAAACAGCCGGTTAAAAAACAAACCTTCCCTGGCAAATCCGGATATCAGATGGTAAACTGGTGTCATACAATAGACACAATTCATCTGCAAGATGCCCTGGGACAATTAAGCTGAGATTAAACGGCGATTAAATAATTATTATAATTTGAATACCGATTGCCGGAATTTGGCTTATAGCTGATGAAACAGGTTTTCAATAGGGAGTTGAATACTAAAGGTAGTACTTCCTGTATCAGCTGATTGAACAGTAATTTCCCCTTTGTGTATTTTGATGATGCGCTGAGCCAGTGACAGGCCCAATCCAACCCCTTTTTCCTTCAATGCAGCAATACCCCTGTAAAAAGGATAAAATATCAGGTCTCTTTCTTCCTTACTGATGACTGAACCTGTATTTTGAATGTTTACCCGTACATGGTTTTCGGAAAATAAAAGTGAAACATTTGCCTGGTGATTATTGGAAAACTTACAGGCATTTAGCACGATATTTTGAATGGCACTGTAGAGCAAATCTGAATTGCCAAATACCATTAGTCTTTTCTCTTCATCCGGGAAACTTTCAAAATTAAGTTCTACTTTATATGCAGCATCAACATTTTTACAATGTGCGGGCAATTTCATCAACAACTCATCAACTCTAACGGAAGACAATTCTATTCCCTGTGCCGTACCACTTGCTTTGGCAATTTCCAATAAGCTTCTGGTTAGCTGATTCAAGTTTTTGACATCTTCATATACTGAGAATAAAATAGACCTGTATTCTTCACTACTCCTGCCTTTGGTTAAAGTTATTTCCAGCTGGCTGGAGATAGAAGTAAGCGGGGTAGATAATTCATGAGAGGCATTGGCAATAAATCTTTGCTGTATTAGAAATGATTCCTGCAAACGATCAAGCAGTTCATTAAATGTGGCCGAAAGCTTATCCAGTTCATCAGATGATTTAGTGACAATTATCCTCCGGGATAAATTTTTGGAAGAGATTTCCCGTACCTCATTCATGATGCTTTTAATTGGCGAAACAATTCTTTTGGAAAAGAAAAAACCGCTGAACAAAGAGATCAGTACTCCGCCAAT
>JBDKLG010000037.1:0-7348 GCA_039795695.1 Bacteroidota bacterium | reverse complement strand
CATCATCTGGACCAGAAACGATGAAATAGGCTTGCTGGTTGACGAATACAATAAAATGGTTAAGAAGCTGGAAATAAGTGCACAGGCCCTGGCACAGAGCGAGCGGGAGGGTGCGTGGAGAGAAATGGCCCGCCAGGTGGCTCACGAGATAAAAAACCCCCTCACCCCCATGAAATTAAGCATTCAATACCTCCAAAATGCTATTCAGAAAGGTGCACCCAATGTAAAAGAACTCTCCGCCAATATGGCCATTACCCTCATCGAACAAATTGACCAGCTGTCGAAAATTGCCGGTGATTTTTCGCAGTTCGCCAATATCGGCAATGCCAGCATGGAAAGATTCGATATCGGGGAAGTACTGGCATCTGTGATCAATCTTTACCGTTCTCAGCCAGGCATACAAATCGGCTGGGAAAAAACCGAACAGGCCTGTTTTATTTTTTCCGATAAAGTGCAAATGAACCGACTTTTCACAAATCTCTTTCAAAATGCCATTGAAGCAGAAACCGACCAGCATGCAACCATTGTGCTGAATATTCAACAACAGGTAATCGACGGACAGGTTCTCCTGTCAATCAGTGACCGGTCAGGTGGTATACCTGAAAATATGCAGCAAGATATTTTTACACCCAATTTCACTACCAAAACCTCCGGAACAGGTCTCGGCCTCGCTATTTGTAAGGGTATTGTTGAAAAAGCCAATGGAACAATCTGGCATGAATCGCTGGATGGAATCGGGGCTACATTCTTTATCAAACTGCCGCTGGCAGATTAAGGCCTTTTCCGGTGTTGAACTGCGATAAAAGACATAAAATCAACCAGGCTGAAACTGCTTAAGTTCTTTTCTCTGGTTAAACCTGCTTTTTGCGCCACCAATACGCCATAGTTACAATCAGTAAAACCATCAATTGAATGGGCATCGGGGTCAATGGATATCAGTACACCCTTGTCAATTGCCCTGCTTATCCATCTCCAATCCATATCCAGTCTTCGCGGATGCGCATTCAGTTCAATAACCACATTGTTGGCCGCACAGGCATCAATGATCTTTAAATGGTCTACAGGGTATCCATTTCTGCTCAATAGTAATCTACCTGTCATATGGCCAAGAATGGAAGTATAAGGGTTCTCAATGGCTTTCAGAAGGCGCATCATCGCTTTTTCCTCCGTCATCTTCAGGTTACTATGTATGGAGCCGATTACCAGGTCAAAACTGGCCAGTACATCGTTTGAATAGTCCAGATTCCCGTCATTCAGGATATCACTCTCGATACTTTTGAATATTTTGAAGGGAGCAAGCCTGCTGTTTAATTCCTCAATCTGGCTATGCTGGGCCCTGATTCTGTCTTCCTGCAGCCCATTGGCATAAAAAGCCGATTTGGAATGGTCGCTGATGACGAGGTATTCCAGACCTTTTTCTTTGGCTGCATTGGCCATTTGCTCAAGGCTGTGTACGCCATCGCTCCAGTTGCTGTGACTGTGAATAATACCCCGTATATCATTTTGGCTGATGATGGGGGCAGTATTACCGGTATTTGTTTTTTGCAAAATAACCGGGTCCTCCCTTTGCGCAGCAGGGATGAAAGGAATACCTGCTCTAGTGAAGATGGCTTCTTCATCAGGGAGTGTTTTGTAAAGCTGGGTTTTATCAAGATTGTTCCATGCATCCAGGAATGCCTCACTGCAGGATGTTTCAAAAACCCGCCCTGAGAACGAGTTTTTATCGGCAGAATAAAAACCCAATGTCACATGCTCCTTTCCTTTCAGGGAGATAAAGCCTTCTCTTTCCTCTAATACGGCAAATTCTTTTTCAAGCAGGTATTGCTGAATCTTTTGCAACGACAGGGTGGTTACCCAGTCCAGGGAATGAATGATTTCCATCTGTCTCCTGAATTCCCCTGTAAGCATGAATTGTTCATCGGGGAAATCCTGTTGCAGTTGCGCAGTAACCGTTGCCGCAAAAGATTCCATCTGCTGGTAGAGATAATTTCCAAGTGCACCAAAATAGAATTCAATATTTGTACGGATGTTTTCCTGCGTTTTTTCGCCAAATCCCTTGTAGAGGGTTAACCTGTTTTCATTACAGGCATAAAGCAATTCTCCCAGCGATTCTATCTCCAATTCTTTCCAAATTGTGGCAATTTTTTTGGGACCGATGCCTTTTATGGCCAACATTTCCAAAATGCCGGGGGGGGTCTTTTCCAGGTATTCATTCAATAATTGGAGCTGTCCCGTGCTTATCTGCTCAACAATTTTCTTACCAATGGCATCTCCAATTCCTCTGATGGCAAAGATTTTTTCAGGTGCCAAATCTGCCAGTGAAGCTGGTAATTTGTCAATCGTAAATGCAGCCGATGCATAGGACTTTGCTTTAAAACTATTGTCGCCATGTATGTCCATTAATTTGGCCAATAGGGAGAAATTTTCTGAGATGGCGTAATTGTCCATAGCCTTGCCGGTATTGAGTTTGACAGGAAAGATAAAAAAAAATCCCGGGAAAATCCCGGGACTTAAATCTATTTCTGCTTTAGAAGCAAGAAGACTATTTCTTCTTTGCAGCTTTCTTAGGAGCAGCTTTCTTAGCGGCTTTTTTAGGAGCAGCTTTTTTCGCAGCTTTCTTAGGAGCAGCTTTCTTTGCAGCTTTTTTAGGAGCAGCTTTTTTTGCAGCTTTTTTAGGAGCAGCTTTCTTTGCGGCTTTTTTTGCAGTTGCCATGTTTTTGTAGATTTAATGGTTAGTTAATACTCTAAAAGTAGAAACTTATTTGGAACTACAAAAAAAAATTTTTAGGCAGTCACTTCGATAGGGGTTACCGAGATGGTTGTTTTGTCGTTTTTGCCCTTTTTAAATTCAACCAATCCATCTGCTAAAGCAAACAAAGTAAAGTCGGTTCCAACTCCAACATTTTTGCCGGGATGGTAAACCGTACCTCTTTGACGAACAATGATATTACCTGCAAGTGCGGGTTGACCGCCATATATTTTTACACCTAAACGTTTGCTTTGTGAGTCGCGGCCGTTCTTTACGGATCCTTCACCTTTTTTGTGTGCCATAGTTCTTTTTTTTAAACACTAAAAAATAAACGGCAGTAAAACTGCTTCTGTCTATGTTTTTAATTACCAGCGCTTATTAAGCGATGCTTTCAATTTTAATTCTTGTATAGTGGGTTCTGTGACCATGCTTCTTGCGGAAGCCCTTTCTCCTTTTCATTTTAAAGGCAATCACTTTGTCGCCCTGAACAAGATCGCTAACGATTTCTGCTTTAACAGTCGCTTTTACAGCACTGCCTGTAGAAATCGTTCCGCTATTGTCTACTAACAACACTTCACTAAATTCAACTTTGTCTCCGGTTTTACCTGACAGGTGAGGAACATACAGGCTTTGACCTTCCTGTACTTTAAACTGCTGACCTGCGATTTTTACAACTGCTAACATATCTCCAAAATTAGGACGGCAAAGGTAAGGTTTTGCACTTAAAATACACAAACATTTTTCAAATTATTCTGTCCCCACCGGTGGAAAACAAATCCGATAGATGCTGCTAAATCCAGAATCGGCCTTTTTTTGCCAAAATTGAGCCATTTTTAGGCTTAAGCACAGGGCCCAGACCCCAAACCCCAAACTTGTTCCCTATTTTTGCCCACTTTATCGATAGCCGGCGTATGAATTTGAAATCACTATTGGCAAAGCCATTTGCCAATTATATATATAATAAGACAAAAAAAGGAATGACCACAGCCCTGGATGACCAGGAACTGATTTTCAGGTCTTTGGTGAAAACAGGGAAAACAACCCTTTTCGGGAAAGAACAGCATTTAGCCGATGTTTTTGATTACCAGTCATTTACACAAGCTGTTCCATTGAGGGATTACGAACAGATCAAGTCTTATATCAATTTGATTAAAGAGGGAAGAGAGAATGTATTGTGGAGGGGGAAACCCATTTATTTTGCCAAGACCAGCGGAACTACCAGCGGGGTAAAATACATCCCCATTACCAGCGATTCCATCTCCAACCACATCAATACCGCCAGAAATGCCTTATTGTGTTATATGGCAGAAACCGGGAATACCGCTTTTGCGGGTGGAAAAATGATTTTTTTAAGCGGTTCACCGGCATTGGAGCGAATTGGCAATATACCAACCGGAAGACTGAGCGGCATAGTTAATCATCACATTCCCAGCTACTTACGATCGAATCAATTACCCGGTTATGAAACCAATTGTATCGAAGATTGGGAAACCAAGCTGGATAAGATTGTGGAAGAAACCATGCACAAGGATATGACCCTGATCAGTGGTATTCCGCCATGGATGCAGATGTATTTTGACAGACTGGTGGAAAAGAGTGGCAAAAGCATTGCGGACCTGTTTCCGCATTTTAGTGTGATGGTACAGGGAGGGGTCAATTTTGAGCCCTATAAAGCCAGGATATTTGAAACCATTGGCAAAAAAATTGACTCAATCGAGCTTTTCCCGGCCAGTGAGGGCTTTTTTGCCTTTCAGGATTCACAACAGGCAGAGGGGCTATTATTGAACACCAATAGCGGTATTTTCTACGAATTTGTACCTGTTACAGAAATTTTCAAGGAAAACCCCACCCGTTTAAGTCTGAAAGAAGTGAAAACCGGCGAAAATTACGCAATGATTATTAGCAGCAATGCGGGTTTATGGGGCTATAACCTGGGCGATACGGTCAAATTTGTAAGTACCAATCCCTACCGACTAGTGGTAAGTGGGCGAATCAAACACTTTATTTCGGCTTTTGGCGAACATGTGATTGGCGAGGAAGTGGAAATGGCTATGTTGCAGGCTGCAACAGAAGAGGATGCCCGTATTACAGAATTTACCGTAGCACCATTGATACAGCAGGAGAAAGGGAAAAGCTACCATGAATGGTTTGTTGAATTTGAAAATGAACCCAATGATTTGAACAGGTTCACTGCTAAGCTGGATGAATTGCTACGGCAGAAAAATGTGTATTACGATGACCTGATTGCAGGAAATATCCTGCAACCATTGCAGATTAGAAAAATAAGAAAAAACGGATTTATTGATTTTATGAAATCAGAGGGAAAACTGGGGGGGCAGAATAAAGTGCCCAGGCTGGGAAATGATCGGGTGATGGCGGATAAACTAAAAGCATTTCTTCAGTAAATAGCCGGGAATTAGGTAAACCAAACGAATAGAAAAACCGGATAAAATTAGCAGCTCCTTACAACAGGATTGCTGTAAATTGTATCCTTATTAAAATCTGATGATGAGTCAAAAAAGAATTGCCATTTTTGGATCCACGGGTTCTATCGGGACTCAGGCATTGGATGTGATTGGGGCCAATCGCGACAAATTTTCTGCAGAAATATTAACCGCGCAAACCAATGAAGTTTTATTGATAAAACAGGCATTGCAGTTTGAGCCCAATATGGTGGTGATTGGGGACGAGAAAAAATATCCTGCTGTAAAAGAGGCATTGGCAGGTACCCATACAAAGGTTTTTTGCGGGGAAGCGGCTCTGGAAGAAGTAGCTGCCATTGATTGTTATGATATGATGCTTGCGGCTATTGTGGGCTATGCCGGATTAAAACCAACTTTACAGGCTATTGAGATAGGAAAACCCATCGCACTGGCCAACAAGGAAACCCTGGTGGTTGCAGGTGACATCATTATGCGGAAGGCAACGGAAAAAAGAATTCCCATTATTCCAGTTGACAGCGAACACTCAGCCATATTTCAATGTTTGGTGGGGGAAGGAAGAAATAAAATCGAGAAAATTATCCTCACTGCCAGCGGTGGCCCGTTTCTGGGTAAGAAGCCCAATTTTTTGGTAAATGTAAAAAAAGATCATGCATTGCAGCATCCCAACTGGTCCATGGGAGCCAAAGTTACCATTGACTCTGCAACCCTGATGAACAAAGGGTTGGAGATGATTGAGGCCAAATGGCTTTTTAACCTTAGTCATGAACAGGTACAGGTGGTGATTCATCCGCAAAGCATCATACACAGTATGGTGCAGTTTGAAGATGGCAGTATTAAGGCACAGATGGGGCTGCCGGACATGAAACTGCCTATTCAATATGCCATGGCATTTCCCAACAGGATTGTTAATGATTTTCCGCGATACGATTTTAAAAAGCCCTCAAACCTGAGTTTTGAGGAGCCTGATATCAAAACATTCCGAAACCTGGCATTGGCCATGGAAGCATTGAAACAGGGGGGAAATATGCCCTGCATCCTGAATGCCGCTAATGAGATTGCCGTATATGCATTTTTAAGAAACCGCATTGGCTTCCTGGATATGACGGAAGTAGTAGAACAGTCGATGCAACGCATCCAATACATACAGAACCCCAGTTTAGAAGAGTATTTTGAAACAGATGGGGAGGCACGTAACTTTGCAGCTTCTTTAATACACATGTAACAGGTAGAAACAACAGAAATAATCATTAAATAAATCCCCGGGGGTAATATAAGTATGAGTTTATTAACAATTGATTGGAGTAGTGTAGGCATAAAAGCAGGCCAGTTTGTTTTATCCTTTTCCATATTGGTGGTATTGCACGAATTGGGACATTTTCTTCCGGCACGCTGGTTCAAATGCAGGGTTGAGAAATTTTATTTGTTTTTCAATCCATGGTTCAGTCTCTGGAAAAAGAAAATCGGCGAAACGGAATATGGAATCGGATGGGTACCATTCGGTGGGTTTGTAAAAATCTCCGGCATGATTGATGAGAGTATGGACAAAGAGCAGATGAAACTGCCCCCGCAGCCTTATGAATTCAGGGCAAAACCGGCCTGGCAAAGATTGATCATTATGGTAGGAGGGGTTGTGGTGAATGTGCTCCTGGCCATTGTTATTTTTATTGGCATTACCTGGGTTTGGGGAGAAGAGAACCTGCCTGTTAAAAACCTGAAATACGGTGTATATGCCGATTCGCTGGCACAAACCATGGGAATCAAAGACGGAGATAATATTGTGGCAATTGACGGGCGTAAGATTGAGAATTTTGGTACACTTGAATCGGAAATTGTATTGAGTGAAGCCAAACAGTTACAGGTAATGCGTAACGGTGAAACGATTAACCTGCCCATACCGGAGGGTTTTATCAAAAACATCATCAAAAACAAAAAATTTGGCGGACTGGTATATCCCAGGTGCCCGGCCATTGTTGATTCGATTACAAAAGCAGCCGTATTTTATGAAGGCCGTTTGCAAAAAGGGGATAGGCTGATTGGAATCAATAACCAGCCCTTTGCGTATTTTCATGAGTTTCAGCAATTAAAGAAACCCATTTTGGATACGAGGGTAAATTTTACCGCATTGAGGGGAACGGATACCGTGCATGTTGAAATG
>JBDKLG010000036.1:0-8762 GCA_039795695.1 Bacteroidota bacterium | reverse complement strand
TGGCTTGTGTGGAGCGATAATTATTGGTTAAAACAATTGTGAGTAAATCATCCTTGTATTTGGATGCAAAATCAACCAGGTTCTCCACATTGGCCCCCTGGAAACGATAAATGCTTTGGTCATCATCGCCCACCACAAATACATTGGGCTGCTCCCAGTAATTGATTAATAATTCAACCAGTCTGTTCTGTGTTCCGCTGGTATCCTGGTATTCATCCACCAATACATATAAAAACTGTTCCTGGTAGCGGGTAAGCAGTAGCGTATTCTCCTCAAATGCTTTGATTACCCAATTGATCATATCGTCAAAATCATACCTGCTGCGGCTTCGCATCAGTTTTTGAAAACGGTCGAATTCATTTACTGCTGCACGCAGCCGCTCCATTTTTTCGCTGGCTTCGGCAATTTTATTCTCTTTCCGGTCGCCGGCTTTGAACTGTTTGTATGCCCGTTTGTAAACGAATTCTTCCCTGTTGGGAAGATCATCCAGGTACGCATCAATCTTTTCGTTGATATACGCAGGGGTCCAACCCTCTTTTTTCATAGAGCTGAATAAGTCCTTCAGGTTATTGATCTCAAAATACACATCCCCCCTGTATCTTTTCAAGAGATGGTTTTTGGGGAAGCCATCGATCAGCTGTTTGAATAAGTCGATTTTTTCCAGGTCGGTAATAGGATCCAAACTGTTTTTTTCAAAGAGGGAAAGATTCTCCTGGATAATATCATTGCAAAATGCATGAAAAGTATAAATATTTACTTTGTAGGCATCAGGGCCGATAAAGCCCAGCAGGCGTTTTCTCATGGCAACCGCGCCTGCATCTGTATAGGTAAGGCAGAGAATGTTTTCGGCCTGAGTGTCCGTATCTGATAGGATTTTGCCAATTCTGGCACTCAATATTTGTGTTTTACCGGTGCCGGGTCCCGCAATCACCATTACCGGACCTTCCAAAGTATCTACGGCTTTTTTTTGCTGCTCATTCAGCTCATCGTATATTTTATCGAATTGTGCTTTTTGTAGTTCTTTGCTTGCCATGCACTAAAGATAATCAGAAACTGCCATTGCCGCTAACAGCAGGGCTTTCTACAGTAGTTGCTAGCAACCAACAGCAGCTGCAGTTTTTCTGCCTGTACTTGTAAAACGGGGTTTAGTGGATGGCTTTTGCACCGGCTTTTTTATGTATCCCATTGTTTTGATAATTTAAGTTGGGAAATATTTTTTTATAGCTTAAGTGCCGATAATCAAAAATTCAACGGGATGATGAGCGGTTCTGCTGCACCAATTGCTTTAATAAAGCACTGTATTTATTCCCCGAGTAGTATCTGAACTTCTTTTCTTAACTGAGGCAGGTATTTAATTAGGATGCTCCAGATTATTTCGTCAGAAACAGTATCATAACCATGAATAATCCTGTTTCGGGTATCTACAATTCTTCTTGAGTTCGAAATATTGATTTCAGGTTCTTTACTTAAAATTCGATTTAAAGCTTCCCCTATAATTTCAATATTTCTTTCTACAGCTCTTCTTGTTCTTAAGTCATTTTGATAAGCATCAAAGCTCATTGGCTTATCAATAAAAAAACTATCTATTTCTTCAATGGAAATCAAGACGTTAAATAGCCATGTTTTGACTTCAATTTCCATAAACAATTTGCTTTTTATTTTGGATAGATTGAAGGAAGTAGGGATTTTTAATTGCTGTTTCTTCCAGCAGATCAATTTTGCGATTAAGAATACGTTCCAGTGAAAATTTTAAATCATAATAGTTGTCGGCATATTCTTTTGAATTAACCGGTAAAAATTCAACTAAAAAATCAAGATCGCTTTCAGAATTAAAATTTTCAGTAAGTACTGAGCCAAATACATACAGATGCTTTACACTATGATTATGGCACAGTTTGCTTATGTCATTGATATGTATTGATAGCTGTTTCACTTAACAAAAATACAACAATGTTTAGGATTTTTACATTTTACATTGGCAGCTTTCTTTTATTAATGACAGTGATTTGTCAGAGTTGGGTTTCCTGCGATCAATACAGTATCGGAAATAGGGAGCTTATAAAAATATGGCTGACTTGCTTTTTAATTTTCAAGAACTTTCATCCACATTTTTTAGTGCAGACAGTTTATCTGCCTCCTAAATTTCAGGATATTACCAGTTCATTAATCCAAAGAATGTTTTTTCTTCCCAAATCTTTTTTCTTACATGAAATTCAAAATCCAGGAGATGTACAGTTCTCTTTTATTTTATACGGCCTGTATGCTGCGAAAAGGAAATGCGCTATGCAATTGGTTAGCAACCAATAGCTGCAGCTTTTCTGCACCGGCATCTACCATCCATTTCAAATAAAACTTTCCCTGCTTCCTGTAAAATCTGACAAACTGTTAAAACGCTGCATCAATCGTCCCCTATTAACTTAATTTTTGGTGAATTAACCACAACACAACAAATCCGATAGATAGATTGCTTTCAACTAAAAATGCCACTATGAAAGCGTTTCCCTATTGGTGCACCCTTGGCTTATTTGCAGTAGCAAGTACTTCTTTCAAAAATCCGGCCGGCTGGCATGCTGCGCATTTTACCCGAAACAGTTTTTATGTGCTGGTTATTAAAAGCAAGTATGAAATGAGTTTATTTGACTCAACAGGTGAGCGTATGGTTACCTACCCTGTTGTATTTGGCAACAAAGACCTGGGCGATAAAATGATGCAGGGCGACCGGAAAACGCCGGAAGGAATTTTTCACATCCTTTGTAAAAGAAAACATGAAAAATGGAGCGCTTTCATGAATATCGATTACCCTACTGCAGAAAGCTACCGAAAATTCAATGAAAGAAAAGCTGCAGGAATCATTCCCGGGGACGCCAAAATAGGCGGAGATATTGGCATCCACGGCACCTGGCCCCATGAAGAGTATGCCATCGACCAATACCAGAACTGGACCGAAGGATGCATCAGTACAAAAAATATGTATATCCAGGAATTATTTGAATTATTACCTGTTGGCACCAAAGTTGAAATCAAAAGATAAACCCGGCCTTTTTTCTTAACCCATTCTCACAGAATAGACAGGCTGAAGATTTGTCTTTTACATTAAATTCTCAGTCTATTTTATTCGCACCAAAATAAGGCAAGAGCACTTCAGGCAAAGCAATGCCTTCTGCTGTCTGGTTATTTTCAAGCAAACAGGCCACAATTCTCGGCAATGCCAGTGAACTCCCGTTCAATGAATGGGTGAGTTGCATTTTACCTGCTGCATCTTTGTAGCGGCATTTCATGCGGTTGGTCTGGTATCCTTCAAAATTGCTCACACTGCTCACTTCCAGCCATCTTTCCTGCGCCGCACTGTATACTTCAAAATCGTAGGTAATGGCACTGGTAAAGCCCATATCGCCACCACATAATTTTAATATGCGATAAGGTAATTGCAATGACTGCAATAGTTTTTCCACGTGCAGAATCATTTCATCCAAAACAGCATAGCTGGTTTCCGGTTCAACCAGCTGAATAATTTCCACTTTATCAAACTGGTGTACCCTGTTCAACCCCCTTACCTCTTTTCCAAAACTTCCCGCCTCTCTTCTGAAACAAGGGGTATAAGCTGTCATTTTTATGGGCAGCTCTTCTTTTTTTAAAATAGTATCCCTGTAAATATTCGTAACCGGCACTTCTGCTGTTGGTATCAAATAAAAATTATCTGCGGTAGCATGGTACATCTGTCCTTCCTTATCGGGTAATTGCCCCGTAGCAAATGCACTGGCTTCATTTACCATAAAAGGGGGAATGTATTCCGTATATCCTGCGGCAGTATTGTAGTCAAGAAAATAACTGATCAATGCCCTTTGCAGCCTGGCACCCTTGCCTTTGTATAAGGGGAATCCGCTGCCGGTAATTTTTGCGCCATTTTCAAAATCTACCAGATCGTATTGCTTGATAAGATCCCAGTGCGGCACTGCATTGGCCGGCAAATTCGGTTTTTGTCCCCCTTCCCGCACCACTATATTTTCTTCGGGCGTTCTTCCTTCAGGCACTTCTTCAGCAGGGAGATTGGGCAATAGTACCAGTGTATCCATCAACTGTTTTTCAACAAGGGCCATATTTTCTTTCAGGGGTTCCAAACCGGCTTTCCAGGATGCCACATCCGATTTGGTATTTTCAGCCCCTTCTTTATTACCTGCTGCCATCATTTTGCCTATTTCTCTGGAAGCAGCATTTACCTTGGCCTGGGTATTGTCGAAATCGGCCTGCAATTTTTTTCTTTCATCATCCAGTGCAATGATGGTATCTACCAGCTGGGGCTGGGCAAAATGCTTCAGCGCCAGTCTTTTTTTTACATCCGCTGTATTGTTGCGCAATACACTCACTTGTAACATAAACAGTTCAATTTTGGGCAAAGATAACTTTTGCAGGTTGATGACAGCATCCTTCTCTGCTTTACCTTTGCTTTCATATGAATATTTCCGACGATTTACAGCAGAGATGGTGGAACCTGGAAGCAAAACTGGTGGAAAGATTTGGCAAAAAGCCCGATATGGAAGCAGTGCTATTTCTTATTGGCATGCAGGAAACAGGATTTGTGCAGGAAAAAATAAGCAAGGAACAAAAACAGGACCTGATGCATGTGGCAGTTTGCCGGGTTTTAAGCCAAAGCGGCTTTTATTTACTCGAGGGTATGGATGAGGAAGGATGGCCTCACTATAAACAAATCAAAGAAATACCCGTTATGCTGATGCCGGAGCAGGAAAACTTCCTCAAAGACCATGTGCTGCTCTATTTTGAGCAGGAAGGGTTTTAGCAATCCTTGGCCCCTACAATGAAAAATACAGCAAATACTGTTCAAAACCCTTTGACAGCAGGCATTTTGGCTTAATCCAACAACCATTTTCGTTGAATTATTCTGGCCGCCTGATTTTTACTTTTTACTTATTATGCTTTTTGTTTAATATTTGCAATACTAAAAAAGCACCTATGAATTTTCCGGCTAATCTCAAATACACCAAAGACCACGAATGGATCAAACTGGATGGTAACAATGCTACCATTGGTATTACCGATTTTGCGCAGCACGAATTGGGTGATATTGTATATGTAGATATCAGCACTACCGGAAAAACACTGCACGCAGAAGAAATTTTCGGTACCGTAGAAGCCGTGAAAACAGTAAGCGACCTGTTTTTACCTGTTTCCGGCACAATTACAGAAGTGAACCCGCTTTTGGAAAAACAGCCCGAACTGGTAAATACTGACCCCTATGGTGATGGCTGGATGATTAAAATGACCGTTACTGCTACCAGCGATGTTGAAGCACTGATGGATGCCGCAGCTTATGGCACATTGGTAGGTTAGTGTAGCCTTATTGCTTAATTCCCCTATTTTGAAATTTTTCAAATTTTTACCTGCAATAGGATGGTTTCTCCTGAGCCTTTTTTTGCTCTGCCTTCCCGGAGGTAAAATACCCAGATTTCCCTGGTTATCAGTTATTTATGCTGATAAGTGGATACATATTTTTCTTTTTTTGATACTCTACCTATTATTTGCCAGGCCTTTACAAAAAAGTACTTTGGGAGAAAGCAGGATAAAATGGTGGCTTAACTACCTGCTCATTGCCTGTATTGCCTATGGCATACTGATGGAATTTGTTCAGAAATACTGGATTCCCTACAGGTCTTTTGAAATTGGGGACATACTGGCCGATAGCATGGGTGCATTACTGGGCTTTCTTTACATTGGCAGGCAGTTCAAACCAACGCCACTCAGTTAGGGGCAAAAAATTGGTCCCGATAGAAATCGGGACCGCAACCAAAACTAACTGCTTATGAGAAAATTTATAAACTTGCTTCTTGTACTTTATATTAGACGCAAACCCTATGCCATTCGTTACGCCTGTATTGTTAATCCTTTCTTAATAGATACGGGCTTTTTCAAATCCGTTGCCTGTTGCAAAGGTCAATGGTATTGATACAAAAAAATGTCAAGGGTTTACCAATGATTTGTTAAACCGGAAATGTCCTAAAAGCTTTTACAGCAAAGAATCTGGCACAGTTAGCCACTCTTGGCTTATTTTTACAACCTATGCCTTATTTCAATTGGAACGATACTGCGAATTTCCTGGGTAAACTAAGCTTCCGCAGGCTATGGAATGGAGGAAAAGTATATATAAGTTACCAATTGAGCCGGCTCACAGGTAAAGTAATTCAATGGGGTTATCCCATTTCTATTTCTTTTGAACCCACTACTTCCTGTAACCTGCGATGCCCTGAATGTCCCAGCGGTTTAAGGGCTTTTACCAGGCCAACCGGCATGCTGGAAAAAAGTTTTTTCACCCAAACCATTGATGAGATCCACCGCGACCTGATTTACCTGATTTTTTATTTCCAGGGAGAGCCCTACCTGAATCCTGATTTTCTGAAAATGGTCAGCTATGCGCACGATAAGGGCATTTATACCGCTACCTCCACCAATGCACATTATTTAACCGATGAAAAAGCAAGGGAAACCGTTGAAAGCGGGCTGGACAGGCTGATTATTTCCATTGATGGCACTAGCCAGGACGTTTACCAGCAATACCGGGTTGGCGGTAAGCTGGAAAAAGTATTGGAGGGGGCAAAAAATATAGTGAAATGGAAAAAAGAAATGAAGAGCAAAACTCCCTTTATTTTTTTCCAGTTCCTGGTAGTAAAACCCAATGAGCACCAGATTGAGGAAGTAAAGAAATTGGGAAAAGAAATAGGCGTAGACCAGGTAAGGTTTAAAACGGCCCAGGTATACGATTATGAAAACGACCCGCACAACCTAATTCCATTGAATGGCAAATACAGCCGCTATAAAAAAGATGCTGCAGGAAAAATGCAGGTAAAAAACGGGCTGGGAAATCATTGCTGGAAGCTCTGGCATTCTAATGTAATTACCTGGGACGGACTGGTGGTTCCCTGCTGTTTTGACAAGGATGCTACGCACCAGCTTGGCAACCTGAAAACACAGAGTTTCAAAGAAACCTGGCACAATGATAATTATAAGCAGTTCCGAAAAGAACTGAGCAGCAGCAGAAAAAAAATCGACATCTGTGCCAATTGCAGCGAGGGCCTGAAAGTTTGGGAAGATTAGTAGACGCCCGCAAGCAAAATGGGTTTCAAAACAGCAGTGGGAAATTTTTTAAGCGGGCATTCATATTGTTTAAAGACACAGCAGGCCTGTATACCTCTTTTTTTATGGTTTTTACTTATCTTCAAACAAATGAAGCTCCCTATTCATGAGTATTGAAAAGGACATACAACAACAGGCTTTTAGAAATGAATTTCAGAAAGCTACCGTGAACATTATCTTTTCGGCCAATTGGCTGGGAGAAAAAATGAAACAGTTTCTTGAGAATGAAGACATCACTTCGCAACAGTACAATATTCTCAGAATTTTAAAAGGAAGCAAAATACCCCTCAGCACCCTGCAAATCCGCGAAAGGATGCTCGATAAAATGAGCGATACCAGCCGGATTGTTGACAGGCTGCAGAAAAAAGGTTTACTGGAAAAAAAAATCTGTCATACCGATAAACGCCTGGTAGATGTTATTATTTCCAAAAAGGGTTTGCAGCTGCTCGAGAAGCTGGATAAGCGCAACAACGAGCTGGATGGCATGTTAAACAATATCACAGCCGAAGAAGCAGCCATCCTGAATTCCTTACTCGATAAAATAAGAGAGCCGGAAGCCGGCACTGTGTATTAATACGGCTTTTTTTGAAAATCTTCCACATCGGTGCAGCCCATCGGATAACAAATTATCTTTGAAGCATGAAGAAACTATTGGCCCTCACAGCTTTGCTGTTCCTGTTAAACAGTTGGAACAATCCCGCTATTGCACAGGTAAACTCGCCCAATTATGAATTCAGGGCGGTATGGATTGCTACTGTTGATAATATCGACTGGCCCAGCAAAAAAACGCTTACTGTAACCGAGCAGCAGGAAGAGTTCACAAGAATACTTGACATGCACCAGCGAAATGGTATGAATGCAGTAGTTGTTCAGGTAAGGCCTGCTGCCGACGCACTGTATCCTTCCCAGTTTGAACCCTGGAGCGAGTTTCTTACAGGCATACAGGGACTACCCCCAAACCCTTTTTATGACCCATTGGAATTCATGATACGTGAAACCCATAAAAGAGGTATGGAATTTCATGCCTGGTTAAACCCCTACAGGGCTGTATTCAATATCCTGAAATCTTCTGTTGCCCCTTCGCACCTGACCAAAACCCATCCTGAATGGTTTTTGGTGTATGGCGACAAAAAATATTTCAACCCGGCATTACCGGAAGTAAGAACACATACAGCCAGCGTGGTCAAAGAGCTGGTAAGCCGTTATGAGCTGGACGGCATTCACATGGACGATTATTTTTATCCCTACCGTATTGCAGGAAAAGAATTTCCCGATCAAAAAGATTTTGAAAAATATGGTAAGGGTATGAATAAGGAAAGCTGGAGAAGAAGCAATTGCGACAGCATCATCCTGCTCATCCACAATATTGTTCGCAGCATCAAACCCACCATGAAATTTGGTATCAGTCCATTTGGTGTATGGAGAAACAAGAGCCAGGACCCCATGGGTAGTGAAACCAGGGCCGGACAAACCAATTACGATGATTTGTATGCCGATATTCTCCTGTGGCTGCAGAAAGGATGGATTGATTACGTGGTACCGCAACTGTATTGGGAAAGAGGGCACAAACTATGCGATTATGATGTGCTGCTCGACTGGTGGAATAAAAACAGCTATGG
>JBDKLG010000035.1:0-2623 GCA_039795695.1 Bacteroidota bacterium | reverse complement strand
AGGGCTAAATGCCAAACATTTTTTTCAAACTCAACCATAGTTTACTTTTTTCAAGTTTGGCTTCCTGCGAAGTTCCCAGCATATAGTCTAATGCAGGACATAATAAAAACTGGCAATTATCGTATTGCTGTACCTGGTAATAAGGAACGGTAAACGGTAATTTCACCTCTTTGGCAGTAACACCAAATAAGAGAAAGTATACAGGGTTCAGTTGCTGTTTGATGTCAATATATCCGATACTATCCCGGTGATAATTGACGATGGCTACATCACCCAGGTTCAGTTTGCAGGCCCCTAAAATAGCCGAGAGGAATTGCAGGGAATCTTCTTTCAGATAAACTGCCTCTTTTTCATTTACCAAAAGGGTAATTTTTTGTAAATTGCTGCCCAGATACCACTGCCGTTCCACTGCAGGTTTTTCCGCTTTAGGGGCATGTTTTTCTATTTTGGGTTCCTCCTCAGTAATAATGAGGCTGTTTTTATACAGATCAGCAATCAGGAAATCGGGCAGCTGTGTAGTTTTCATGCCATTTATAAATATTAACGGTTGTTAGTTTTTAAATTTTTTGTTTATTTGCGTCAAATATAAAACTATGGTAGCAGCATCAGACATAATGGTTACGAAAGTAATCAGCAGTAAGTTAAAGGAAATGACCCTGGAAAATATGCCTTTTGGCAGGTATTTCACCGATCATATGCTGGAAGCAGATTATGAAAATGGTGAATGGAAAAATGTCGAAATCAAGCCTTATCAACCCCTGTTAATGGAGCCCAGCCTTGCTGCCCTGCATTACGGGCAAGCCATTTTTGAAGGAATCAAAGCTTATAAAGAAGCAGACGGAACTGTAGCAATATTCAGGCCTTATGATAATTTCAGGCGCTTCAATCTATCTGCCGAAAGAATGTGTATGCCCGAAGTGCCTGAGGAAATTTTTATGGAAGGCATGAAACAACTGATCAGCCTCGATAAAAATTGGGTGCCCTCATTACCCGATCACTCCTTATATATCCGGCCTTTCATGTTTTCTTCCGATCCCGTAATTGGTGTAAAGCCCTCTGATACCTATAAATTCATGATCCTGCTTAGTCCTACAGGGCCTTATTATGCAGCACCCATGAAGATTTATGTGGAGGAAAAATATACCCGTGCAGCACCCGGTGGTGTTGGCTTTTCCAAGAATGCAGGAAATTACGGAGGAAGTATGCTGGCAACCGCTTTGGCTAAAAAACAAGGCTATGACCAGGTTTTGTGGACCGACGCATTTGAACACAAGTATTTGCAGGAAGTAGGTACCATGAATGTGTTTTTTATTATTGGCAATAAGGCCATAACACCTTCTCTGGAAGACGGTACCATTTTAGCAGGTGTTACAAGAGATAGTGCAATTGTTGTGCTGAAAGAAATGGGGCTGGATGTGGTTGAAACCAAATTTAGTGTAGACGAATTGATAGAAGCACACAGGGCCGGGCAGTTAACCGAAGTTTTTGGTACAGGAACAGCCGCAACCATTTCCATGATCAAAGAGCTGCGTTACAAAGACTATGATATGCATTTCGATACCAATACTTCGAAAATTGCACCTGAATTGAAAAAGCGCCTGAATGCTATCAGAGACGGTAAAGCCGAAGACAGGCATGGATGGATGGTGAAAATTTAATCATTGCCTGCAGGCTTAGGTTTTCATAAAACCTGGGCCTGCAGTTTATTGATGATTGCTATAGCTTCATGATTTTTTCAGTTCTTTCCTCAGTACCGCAAATAAGTTTCAGGGAATACAGGCCCGATGGTAAGTCTTCCATAGAAATGCCAATGGTTTTGCTTTGAAGGATTCCAAACGAATATTTTCGGATGATCCTTCCCCAGAAATCCATCAATACCACGGTCGTATTTCCTTTTTCCACACTTTGAAATTTC
Source organism: Bacteroidota bacterium (assembly GCA_039795695.1). Taxonomy (GTDB): domain Bacteria; phylum Bacteroidota; class Bacteroidia; order Chitinophagales; family Chitinophagaceae; genus Sediminibacterium. The sequence continues at coordinate 708 of JBDKLG010000035.1, read as the reverse complement.
ACCCCAACACTGTTTCTTACCGGTTGCGGAAATATGGATACGATTAGTCGGTTTTGTACCCCCATGCTGTCTTCGGCAGTCTTTTTTCTACAGATCTCAAACCTGTTTTTGCCAAAACTCATCGTGTCTGCAGAGGTAGAAAACTCATAACTGCTATCTTTTATCATCGGGATCCATTTATGGAGGAATTTGTCGTGCAATAACAGATCGAAGGATTTTGGTAAACTGTTTTTCACAAAACGCAGGCTGAATTTTCTGGGCTGATCTGTTGCTACACCCACAATAACCGAAGACTCCCTTGATAAGGGTCTGGCATCAATGGATAATTTTTTTTGCTCTTTTGTCAAACTAAACAAATTGATACCCGGGTTCTCTATTTTTTCTGCATCACTGTTGTCAAATTGTGACTTAGCACTGTCAACGGTTAATAATAACCACCTGTCGCAAAAAATACCCCCTGTTTCCAATCTCAGTTCAAGATGAAAATATTCTTCCCGGTCAAATAGTGGTATGTTGTCATTTTTGGTTAAACCTGTTTTACAGTTTTCTGAAAAAACAATGCTGTTGTCAATACTGTCCAATCCCTTGGCTATAAAGCATCCCAGGGAAGGTACTACTACTGAATTGCTGAATAAATAACTTGTGAAACCTCCTTCTAAGCCCTGCATGGGATCCCAGATCCAGAAATGGCTGGCTACTTTATTTCCT
>JBDKLG010000034.1:0-13531 GCA_039795695.1 Bacteroidota bacterium | reverse complement strand
CCGGGCTGAAGCGGTTATTGGTTCCCCCTGCCGCAACATTTTTTTTGTCGAGTATCGATGGAATATACAGTCTCAAAAAGTCAAGAATTGTTGTATCAGGCTTATCGGTAAAGCTGTTCAGAAAAACCTTGTTGGTAAAAGTGTTCAATGTTGTTTTTTGTGCCTGGAGAGCCCCAGTGCATAGAAACAATAAAACAATTACCAGGTAATGCCTGCAAACCATATCAGCGGGTTTTCAATGGCCAAAATAAGGTTTTTTGTGTTATCAAATAACTAATTAAACTGCCGTAGCAGTAAGAAAAACAGGCATTTTAGCTTAGGTATTTGAGAAATCAATAAGTAGTTGTCATGTTTTCCGGAACGCAAATAATATAATCGGCCCTGTTTTTATTTTCTGCCAGTAAACTACTCAGGTCTTTTTGTGAAACCGTTGTAATAGTGGCATATTTCAGGTCTGGTCTTTTGTTTTTCAAATGCCAGAGAATGCCTTCATAATTATCCGAATGATAAGATCCGTTGAAATGAATAAAAAGAGCACCGGGTTTGAAATATTGTAAAATAAAATAAGCCATGGTTGCATCTTTCAGGGCCTGCGCTTTGGGCAGGTTGGCGCCGCTATGTCCGCCCATCATTTCCATCATTTTTTTGTAACCGGGTAATTCAGGGTCATAGGCAATGGGCAAGGGAGCCATCCATGATTTTTCTTTTGCTGTAATTGTATCCAATGCTTCAAATCCTCCCTTTGCAACAAGGGATGCATATTTTCTGGGAACATTCGAAGCAGCAAATGCAAGCTGGTTGTCTTTCGCGAAATTGACCAGGGGAGCATAATCGGTGGGGTAGTTTTTCCAGAGGCGGGCCATTGAATCCAGGCCCTTTGCTTTGATTTTACCCTGCAGGTACATATTGAGTGCTTCCTGGTTGTCCTGTTCAAACATTTCTGCCCCCATTACCATGTCCCGGGTTTCTTTAAGAGAACTGGTTACTTCCAGCTGCAACCAGTGTGAAATGGGGTTATTGTGAAATTCGCCAAATAATACAATGTCTTTGACAGCGATCTCTCTGATCATTTTTTCATAACCCAGTTTTTTCCCTTTGGCATTGTACAATACATAGGCAGGCTTCTGTTGGGCAAATAAAACCGTTGCCAGTAAAAGGCTTACAATTAAGGAAGATGTTTTTTTCATTTTCATTATTTCTTGTGTTCGTTTAGATAATGTTCCAGTAAGGCATCTCCTCCAAAATCATTTTTCAGGTCGCGTATTACGGAATGTACATGGTTGGCATTGTTCTGTGTATTGTCGTACTCTATCAGGAGGGTATTACCCTGAACCCTGTAATAATGGCCATTTCCGGGCTCATTCGATTTTTTTCCGGCCCAGAAAAAACGCAGTTTATTTAAACCGTCTGCCTGTATGGCTTTCAGCATATCATCGGCAAACAAACGGGTATAGCGGTTGATGTAGAGTTTTACCAGCTGAAGCAGGAGCTGTTGCTGGGCAGCATTTAACCTGTCGAAAGAAATACCTCCGGATGTATACAGCTCAATTCTTTTCTTATCGAAACTGATAATGTCTACAGGTGCAGCAGTGTCGATTAAAGCAGATTTTAATTGATCAGCGTCAAGTGATTGTACCAACTGAAAACCAAAATCTGTTTCTTCTTTCAGAATTTGTTTGTTTTTCAGGTCTCCTTCCAAAACCCTGCCGGGATTGGATCCCAGGAAACCCGGTGTGCCGGAAACCATGATACCCTTGTTGAAGGTGAAATTAAACGACTGGTGATGGCCCTCATACCTCCAGCCCCATACTGTGGTATTGGAGGGTATGCCAAACAGGGAGAAATGATAGTTTTCAGGGTCCCGGTATTTGTCTTCCGGGTTTCTTTTTTCGATTTTTTTCAATAAAACTTCCAACCCCCTGATCTCTGCAGACTTTTGATAGGTTTCTGTACTTAAACAGGTTTGTAATAAATTCAAAGCAGCAGTTTTCTGTTCTTCATTCATTTCATTAAAACTGATGCCCTTCCTGGTCAATGGCACAAAATGATAATTGAATCTTTCTTCGGCGTCGAAAGGAAAACTGGTAAGCAGCTGTTGCTCTTTGGATAAGCTTTGCAGAAACCGATTGGCTGCTGAAACTGTTTGCTGGGCATGGTTTTTGGGCAAAAGGGTAAAGCAGAAGAGGAATAGGTATAGGAGTTTTTTCATTAACGCATTTATTTCCAAGGTACAAAAACCAGGGGAATCATGCATAAATTTCCACTATTGCAATAGTTGCAACAAAGCCATCCTCTCTAAGCAGCTGGATGGCTTTGTCTGGATTGATGGCAGGTTTCGGGTTATTTTTCAGGAATAATCAATTTTGCATTTTTCTGTGCTTTCAAAGCCAGTTCTGTTGCCAAAAAACAGTGGTCCTGTGTCATCGCAGTTTCTGTTCTGTTCAAAATATCGTCTACCAATAATTCACCATAGGGCAGCGGTTCGCTGTTGCAGTCAATATATTTGGTTTCTTTCTGGGTAACCAGGTATAAATGGTTGCCATTGTCGTGATGAACCAGGTCAATATTCTTGCGTATTTCTATAAAGCCTTCCGTGCCTAAAATGGTCAACCTGCCATCTCCCCAGGTTTTTAAGCCATCGGGAGTAAACCAGTCTACCCGTATATAACCGCTGCCCCCATTGCCTTTCAGCATCACATCCCCAAAATCCTCAAACAATGGGTATTGTGGGTGTGCAAGGTTCCCAATTTGGGAAGCCACTACTTCTGCTTTTGTGGAGCCCGTAAAAAACAGGAACTGGTCAAACTGGTGTGAGCCAATATCTGTAATAATCCCGCCAAAACGCTTTTTATCGAAGAACCAGTCGGGGCGGGATTTTGGGTTCATTTTGTGTGGTCCGAGTCCGATTGTTTGAATAACTTTTCCAATTGCGCCTGATTTCACCAGTTCGCCCGCTTTAACAGTTGCCTTGTTTTCAAAACGCTCACTATACATGATAGAGTAGATGCGTTTGGTTTCTTTCTGCACTTTTCTTACTTCGGCAAGTTGCTCCAGGGTAGTGATACCGGGCTTGTCTACCATATAATCCTTGCCGTGTTTCATTACCTGTATACCCAGGGGTGCACGTTCATCCGGAATGCCGGAACTTAGGATAAGCTGTATGGTAGTATCTTCCAGAATTTCTTTGGCACTGCCTGCAACTTTTGCCTGTGGGAAGAGCCGGGTAAATCCTGCCAGTAATTCAGGTTCTTTTGCATAAACCGAAACCAATTGTCCCCCGCCCCTGATTACAGCACCCACCATTGAATTGATATGGTTGTGGTTGATATTGATTACAGAAAAGCGAATCCTGGGCTCTGCACCAAACCCTGCAATGGATTTTTTTGGAAAAGAAGAGAGCAGGAGCATACCTGAACCTGCTGCTGCAGTGCTTTTAATAAAGCTACGACGGTTGGGGTTGAAATTTTTCATATGGGAATCTGCTTTTGTTCTCTCAAGTTAAACCTTTGTAAAAGGAATAGGGCAGAATGCCTGTTCTTTAATTGCGAAAACGTTGTAGCCTTGGCCAGGTAAAAATTTTGCTGAAAACCTTCACTCATTCGATGATTACAATGCCTCCACAACCTTTTTCAGGTTAGCCAGACTTGTTTGTAAATCCTTCGCCAGCATTTTCTTGAGGTTTAATAAGAAGTGCATGATGCGCATTGGAAAATTCCTTTTTCCATTGAAACCCCAGCTTACTTTTGTCTCATTGGCAGAGATAGGCACTACCGTTATAAAAGCATTTGCGTTTCCTTCAAAGGGTTCAAAAAAACGGAGTGCATAATCAATTCTTTCCCCTTCTGTTATCCAGGTAATTTCCTGCTCGCCCTTGCCTACCTGTTTCATTTTGCTTTCCCAGGCAGATACAAACCCAACAACTCCGTCCGTACCGGTAAAAGTCCTGCTGAGATTGGGGTCTGTCATCACCCATTTGTTGTATTGGTGCGCGTTGCGAAGCAATTTGATGTACTCAAATACGATGTCTTTGTTCTTTTGGATGGTAATTTCTTCCAGTATCTTGTATTCATCTGAAAGAAAAATTCCGGCCATTACGGGAATGCCGATTAGAACGGCTAAAATATACACGATAATCATTCGCCTGGTTTTGGTTCTTTCAAATATAAAGACTTAGGGCCGGTTTTGTCAATATGAAAATAGCAGACAATCTTTTCAAGTCATTTGTAATAGGCTTAAACACCAAACTGCTTCAGGTGATGGTCAAGATGCTTATACAGCATATTGTTCCATTCATGGGAGGATAGCTTGCCGAAAGAATGGGACTCCTTCCCTTCAAAATGCAGAGCGCCCAGTTGCTGTGTTTGGTTAACGAAATCAATCAGCCTTTGCTTTTCCAGCTCGAAATTCTTATCGCTTGTTATAATAAACTGAGGAGCAGTGCGCAAACTTTGTGTATAAGGTTTTTCAGATACTACTTTATTCTTGACCAGTAATTGTAAGACCAAACGAAGCATGGCATTGGGTTTCGGATGAATATCCGTATAGATCATTTCATAACTCACATTACAGTGTGCCAGCATTTGTGCTACACTCATTTTACCCCAAACCTGTTTTGTTTCAGGCGTTAATCGATTGATTCTACTGGTGAGCTCAGCTGCGGTCTCTGCAGAAAAAACTGTTTTCATGCTATGGTAATTTGGTATTTGTTTAATAAACCCAGCACCCCCGGATAACTGAAAAGGGCATTTTTGATGCGGTTGTTATCAGGGTTGATGGAATAGTTAAAAGCTTTGGTGAAATTAGCTTTTTCCAGAATGGTCTGATCAAAAACAGCATTTTGTAAATCAGTTTCTTCAAATAAAGCCCCGGTAAGGTCCGCTTCAGTAAAATCTGCTTCCCGTAAGTCGGTTCTGAGGAAATTTGTTTTCCTCATTTTTAAGCGGTAAAAAGAGGAAAGCTGAAGCAAGCAGTTGTCAAAATCCACGGCAAACAAAAAAGCATCACAGTGGTCAAAATGCAGGCCTGTTAATTTGCAATCCAGGAACTTCACTTCCTTGAACATGGTTTTGCTAAGCTTTGCCAAACTGAGGTTACAACCATTAAAACGACAATCTCCAAAAATCATTCCCGATAAGTCAACATTGGACAAGTCGCAATTATTGAATGTGCAATACTCGTATTCCCCTTTGATTAAGGGGGTTTTGGCTATTTCGGCCTGACTGAATACCTGGTCTTCAATTAAGGGTAAATCCATGTTATTTTTTAAAAGCAAGCCCTTTTGATTGTAATGTTTTTTTTAATTTAAGAAGAGAACCTGGGCCCATTCCATGCAGGTTGCCAATATCTTTTTCTGTGCTGGAAGCTAATTTCTTCAATGTATTGATGCCTGCATTGTCAAGGGCTTTTATTGCCGGTGAGGTTAATCCTTTTTTCCAGCCAAGGTCAGGTTTCTGCAAAGCAAGCTTTTCTTCCAGCAACTTCACTTTGAATTGTACAATTTTTGCAATCAGGTCAACTGGTAAGGGTTTTTCCAAAGGAAACTGGATAGAGCCTTTGGCAGTTTTGTATGCAGACAATTCTTTTGCAAAAGCTGCAATGGGAGCGGGGCCTGGGTAAAGACCTATGTGGTTGGTATGACAGGCAAAATATACCAGGATTTTTTCCTGTTTGAATGCGGGCATATTGTAACTGATTAGTGCTGTTGCCTTAGGAGCATTCTTAACAATGGTTTTCCTAAGTAGTTCAAGCATTTTGCCTGCGGGAGCAGGAAAATCAGCAATATAGGCGGCTATGTTTTCGTATCGGGCTTTTTGCATGGTGTTTTTATTTTGATTATTCAGGATAGATGCTGCTCTTAATGATAACTGCTCCCGAAACTCATTCTTCCCTTCTTAAAAAAGCTTGTACCCATAGGTTTCGGGCGTAAAAGAAAGCTTATTTCGGATAAACAAAATTGGTGCTTGTTTCCTTTGTTTTAACCTGACGAATCTCAATACTGGCGGAGGGTACAAAAGAAAATTCCGGGTTCAGTTTGGCTATTGCTATTGCTTCCTCCATATCGGCTGCGATAATGTGGTAATAGCCCACTTGCACATCCGTTGAATCGCCAACTGTATTAAGTAACCAGCCTGTTTCATCTTTTGAAAGAATCTTTCCCTCAGGCATAATTGGCTGGGCGGCTATCAACTGTTCCTTAGCTTTTAACTGCTGTATATAGGTTTCACATTGCTTAACAAAGGTAAAATGGGCTTCTTTGCTCATTGCGGCTTTGGCATTTCCCGCATTCCTGATATAGAACATGAACTCTTTCATTACTAAAAATGAATTGGTTAAGGAAAAATAAGCATGAATAAATAAACCATAAAAATCACCAATAACACGATGCCGTGCAATATGGTGGTTTTTCCTGTGCTCAAGGAAAGTATGATGGTAAAAAGTGAAAGCACAAATAAGAGCGATGATTCTGCATTGATTCCAAGGGTAAGCTGTAATCCACTGAATACCGCCAGCAAGGATACGATTGGAATGGTTAAACCAATACTGGCTACTGCCGAGCCCAGCGACAGGTTTAGACTTTTCTGTAATTGGTTTTGTTTTGCTGCTTTAAAAGCAGTGAGACCCTCAGGCAATAGAACCACACAGGCAATAATGACTCCGGCCAGTGAATGCGGTGCTCCGATGGCCTGAATAAATTCCTCAAGCGAAGGGGCCAGCGATTCTGCCAGCACCACCACAGCACCCAAGCATACGAATAATAACAGGGTGCTCGTGGCTGTGGCTTTAGCGGAAGGCCTGTTTTCAACCACTTCCCCCATTTCAAATTCGGTCAAAAAATGAGAACGGTGCTTGATGTTCTGGACAAAAATAAAACTGCCATATAAGATTAATGTTACAATCGCAACAAATACGAGTTGCTTATTTGAATAGTAGGGACCCACAACAGTTTGTGTATAATTAGGCAGTATAAAGGAGAAAACGGAAATGGCTACCAATATGATTAAAGCTGCATTGGCTCCCTGTAACACAAAACTTTGTTCATTGTGTTTGATTCCCCCTACCAGAATACTAAGCCCTACCATTAAATTTAAAATGATCATCACTGCAGCAAAAACGGTATCCCTTGCCAAAGCAGATGCTTCGGGGCCGCCGGCAAGCATAAGTGCCACAATCAGGGATACTTCAATACTGGTTACTGCCAATGCCAATACCATGGAACCAAATGGCTGCCCTATTCTATGCGCAATTACTTCTGCATGGTGTACGGCCTCACTGATACATAAAAACAAAACGGCAATGAGTAATATATTCAGGGGCTTCCAGTGCAGTTCATGCTGGAGGGCAAATAGCAGCCATCCGGCCAGAGGGATACTGTACAAAACTAATTGCCTTTTTTTTTCAGTTACAAGAGACATAAATGATAGCTTGTTTTAAGTCGTTATTTGCCCGGAATACAGCCTGGTACAGGATTTTTCTTCCAGTAATTTCAACACTAATATATTCATTTTTGGCAGGAATATTTTCTCACAGCGATTCAGAGCCGAAGAATGTAGGCCTGCCATTATTTTCACGATGGTAAACTTAGCGCAATTTCCCTCTAGCGTTGTTTTCAATGTATGTTTGGCCGCAGCTTCAGCCTGCCGACTATTTTTAAGACCTCCTTAGAAAATCGGTTTTTTTTGTGTTGATACAGGTAAGCAAACAGGCTAAGACTGAAACTGTGGACAGATTTTGACAATCGGCCCAAAAATCAGTAGTTTAGAAAACAGATTAAAGTACTCAATAACTTATTCAACAGATTGTTATGTCTGGTAATGCCTCAGCTAATCAATCAATGATCCGGGAATGGCTCAACAATAAACCTGATTTTCAAAAAATCAGGAAAGAGTTGGCAGACCAGGGCCTTGATGAAGAAACCATTACAGGGTATATACAGACTTTCAATAAAATCAAGCGCGACAAAACCCGGTTTACCGGTTTTCTGATACTGGGCCTGGGTGCTTTTCTTGGCTTTATCAGTTGTATGCTTTCTGTTACAAACCCAATTCCTGCATTGTATTACTGGATTTTGTACGGACTAACATCGCTTGCCATTGTCATTATTTTTGTTGGGTTGTACATTGTTTTGGAAGGATAGTTTTTGTGGGAAACAATCATATTTCATGGGCTTCTCATTCATCACTGACCTGCTGTTTCGGCCCAATAAAATAGTTGGTTCTAATAAACAAGTCCGGTAATTTGCCCAATACTACATCGGATCAGTACTGCTATCTTACCTTCAAATGATAAAAAAAACACACAATACAACAATTTGTATTGTGTGTTTTTGGAGATGCTTTCCAATGATATTCAATAACCGGTACAAGCTGAAAAGTTCATAGTTTATCTTCTTCTTACACCACCGGCCCTGTTTGCCGGCATTGATCTGGCGGCGCCACCTGCATTACCCATGGAGGGCCTTGATTGCGGGCGTTGTACATTGTTAAAATTGTTGTTGCGCTGAGTTCCCCTGTCTCTCAACTGCGCATCACGATTCATGTTCCCGCCAACAGAAGGGTTGGATGGTTTCCAGCTATTGGATTTGTTATCACGCTGGTTAATAGCTCCCTTATTATCCTTTTGAAAAACATTACCGCTCTTGTCGGCAAAAACATTATTAGGTGTTTTGGCAGCTGGTGCTGTTGGACGATTATTACCCGGCCTGTTGTTGCCAATTGAACCATTATTTCCATTGTTTCCCGGCCTGTTCCCCGGCCTGTTTCCTGTTGCATTGCCATTATTGCCGGGGCGGTAATTATTGCCCGGTCTGTTTGTATTGGAAGGCCTGTTGCTGATGCCGGGCCGGTTATTATTACCACCATTGCCCGGACGGTAAATATTGTTATGATTATTGTTGATATTGATATTTCCATTGTTCACAAATACCGGACGGCGGCCATGGCCATAATATCCACCACCATAATAAGGGGGGCGATAGGGTGGGCGGTACATGGGGGGGCCAAACCATCCGCCGCCATATCCATAACCTCCACCAAAACCGAAGCCTATGTGCAGAAACCCGATATTATATCCAAAACCCATGCTCCATCCAAAGAATGGATTATAACAAAAATTGAAACCCCAGGTAGCTGGGCGTGGATAATAAATGCTGCCATACCAGGGAGCATAATAAAAACCGGTTCCAAAAATAATGGTAGGGTCACCCTGCACATAGGAACCTAAATAGCCTGCTGTATAACCAACAATCACATAGTCGGCCGTTGCCTCATAAATATGAACGAATTTGGCATTGTATGCAGGGGATTTGGCTGGAATTTTATCCAGGTCAACCGGACGGGTGTCCGACACTTTCCAGGGACCTTTGGAACTATTGCTGATAAACCAAACACCATTGTCCAATGCAAAAAAACGACCGCTAGTTTCTTCTCTTAAAACGGTGAGATTGGCATTTTGCACAAACTGTAAGCCGGTTCCTTCAATGGTTTGCAGTTTCGGATCTCCATCATATTCCACTTTAACCGTAGCTGTTTTTCTGTCAACCTTGGCTGTTTGGGGAATCTCTGCATCAATAATGGCTTCTTCTGCGGCATCGGTGCCAGAAATACTTACGAGTACATTGTCTTTTTCAGAACCTTCCGGAATTTTGGCAAAATCATCGGGCATTTTATCGGATTCATTGAAGGTCCAGGGGCCGCTAAGTGAAGCTGACTTATACCATCTTCCTGCCAGTAAAATATAAATGGTTCCTTTTGGATCTTTAAAAATATCGTTGGCGGTATTGGATACGTATTGCAAATTGGTGCTGTCTATTTTTTTGTATTCAGGCTTTCCCTTTGTTTGCAGCAATTCTGTAGGTACTGTGGCAACAATGATATCGGTAAGCTCAGGCTTGGCCGTTATGTCTTTGTTATTATTCTGCTCTTTCTCCTGTTTCTTGATCTGGTCATTAACCGACTTCACTTTTTTTGACATACCCTTTGCCGGAACCCATCCTGTTTTAACGGAAGCAGACTGGTACCAGGTGCCCCCCACATACATATTCCAGGTATTTTCCTCTTTGAAAATAAGGTTGGGTGAATTGATGACTCTTTCTGCATCCAGGTTTTTGTCCTTCTGTATTTTAGGCTCTCCATCAAGTATCACAAGGGTTGTAGGCTTTTCACGGAAAATAATTACAGGCGGATTGTTGTTATAAATTTCGGCATTGGGATGCGCTTTTCTGATGGTAGCCGTAAGTTCATCCAGTGAAATTTCCATATCCCATTTGGGAACTTCGGCCTCAATGAAAGCAATCAGTTTTGTAATTTTTTCCTGATCGTCCACACCGGTTATTTTGGCATTGGTAATTTTTATCGATTCCAGTGTGGCAGTATGCCTGGCTTTGTCGGTAAATAAAGTGGCTTCGAAAAATAAGGCGCCAAAAATGGGGTCTTCGCCTCCTTTCTCCTTAGCTGATATGGCTGCACGACCCGATAATTTGTTCCCTTCCAGTGCGTCGGGCTGGGGTTGATAGATGATTAATTTGCCCCCCGTTTTAGGAAAAGGGATTTCTTTGGGCCAGGAAGTTTTCTGTGCCTGCAAATAGGTGCCGTAAGCAGTAAACAAAAACAGACTGCATAGCAATAAAACTCGTTTCATGATGAATACTTTAAACAAAAATAATTAATGAAGATGACCTGAATTTTAGAAAGATAAGAATTTTTGCAGTTCCATGTTCAGGCAAAAAAAGGAATGATGACAGGATAGTTTTTGAAACAGTTTTGGCCTCCCGGGGAATAACACAAATTATCTCGGAAACATATATTTGGAGATTCACTTTTTCAGCAGATAAGCTTTGCTGATTTGATCCAGTAAAGGGAAACTATCGAGGAATCCCTTTCGGTTACTGTACAATAAGTCCCATTTTTTCATGGATTCATTGCCATAACCCGTATAAATTTTTTCTACGATAGCTGCACCGGCAACAATCCTTCCAAAAGCGGGAAAACCCCTGCTATTGTTATATTGTAAGGTATCAAGGCGTTGATTGTTGTTTAAGTTGATAAAAATCTGAGATTTTCGGCTATTCTTTCCGCTTCTGGCGAAACCGACATTCATTTTCAGGTTCCCCTCAATCACAGGCTCATCAGGTATAGGATTTTTTTCCCATTGAATAATTTTGACGGAATCTGTATTCCCGAACTGGACAACATAGCCGGGAACTGCCCGGTAAATAATTGTATTATCGAATAGGCGGTGCTTTACCAATTGGTAGAACCTGTCGGCTCCCAGGGGCGACCATTCCCGGATTACTTCAATATCAAAGTTTCCCCTGGTTGATTCAAAACGGGCTGTAAAATTAGCAGGGCCTGTTTCTTTTATCCAGGATGATTGGAACAGGGGTTTGCTGCAGGCAGATAAAACAAGGACAAAAAAGAAAAGAGAGCCGCTCTTTAAACGCATTATTCAGTCTTTCCTTTAAATGTAGCGAATATAGCCATACAGTGCCCATGACCTAATTCAAAATCTTCTTTTAGCCAGGCAACTATTTGCGCTGCTTTAACAGTAAGTTCTCCTTTTTTGATAAACCCTTTTTTCTCCGCTAATTTCTTAAAATCTGCGGGACTCATGCCTGTTTTTGTTTTGATATTGTTGAGATAGGCCTGAAAAGACATGGTGATAATCAATTGTTTATTAAAGTAACACAAATTTTACCGTTACGGAAATACGGATCTTGATTTTTTCAAAATCAATAATTGGTGAATCTTCAGTTACGGCATCATTCGATGCCATTCCCCTGATCCTGATATTTGCAGCCCTGGCTTCCGGATAGTTGTAAGAATTTTCCAGGTCAACAATATGTAGGGCATTTTTGACGCTTTGCCCAAGTGGCTGAACCAATGCTTTGGCTCTTTCCAGTGCATTTTTTACAGCCTTGCTCCTGCAATCGTTCTTGATTCCTTCCAGATTGGAATGGGAAACTTTATCGATGGAACAATTTGCCAGCCCTGCTTCTTCCATTTTAATAAAAACTTTGCCGGCAGTATTTGCATCAGAAACTTTCAAAAGGTATTCCTTCGTTTTCAGGATCCCCTTTTTTTTCAAAAGATAAGCCTGGTAATTGCTCATCATATCCGTAGTAGATAGGTCCTTTTCAGTATTTAAACCAAGGCCAGCAAGGGTAGTCACCATTTTTTTTTCTGATTCTTCAAGTGAGATTTTATCGCGACTGTCTTTCTCGGAAAGAATGATCCTGATATAGATTTCGTTGGGCACTACCAGGCTGTCGCCAATACCGTTTACCTCAATATAGGGTTGGTCAATAAATGACTTTGTTTGCGCATTTACCCTGAATCCGAAAAGTACCAGAATGGTCAGAAGAAAGATTTTATTTTTCATTCACAAAGATTTAGAAAAGCAGTAGTACAATTTCAATGCCAGAAAACAGTTCCTTTTTTAGGAGGGGTGGGAGCCCTGGTTGTTAATCAGTTATGAAACCGATCAATCGGTATTTTATATGTTTGGGAAGGATGAATGCTTGCCGGTAGCATCAGGCATTTAATTCGATGACGAAGCTTGCAAATTCACCCTCTTTAGAATTGACTTTCATTTGCCCATTATGCACTTTGATGATATCATAGCTCATCGACAAACCAAGCCCTGTGCCTTCTCCTGTGGGTTTGGTAGTGAAAAAAGGATGATAAATTTTGTCAATAATTTTCTGCGGGATCCCCAATCCATTGTCTTCAATTAAGAGCAGTATTTTATCTCCCTTTTTTTGGGTAGTCAATGAAACGGCAGGAACAAAATCCTCTCCAGTTTTTTTCTTTTTTTCATTGGTCGAATAAAAAGCATTGTTGAAGAGATTGATCAATACCCGGCCAATATCCTGTGGTATCAAGGGTATCCGGCCAATGGACTCATCAAAAGAAGTATGGATGGTGCAATTGAAAGCCTTGTTTTTAGCACGATAGCCGTGGTAGCTCAGTTTCAGGTATTCATCTGCCAGTTCATTCAGCGCGGTTAATTCCATATCGCCACTTTGTTTGCGTGAGTGTAACAACATGTTTTTAACAATACTGTCGGCACGTTTGCCGTGCAGCAGGATTTTGTTCAGGTTTTCCGTGATGTCATTAGACAGCAATTGAATATCCCCGTTGTCTTTTATTGGAAGGCTTTCCAGCTTTTCCTTCAGTTCAACCAGTAATTCTGTATTGATTTCAGCAAAATTATTGACAAAATTGAGAGGGTTCTGGATTTCATGAGCGATACCCGCAGTGAGCTCACCCAGGGAAGCCATTTTTTCTTTCTGGATCAATAATTGCTGGCTTGATTCTAAGTCTGCCAGGGCAGTCTGCAAGGCATCTTTCTGTCTGCTTAATTCAGTAGTCCTTTCAGCTACCCGCTGCTCCAGTAATGCATTTTGCTCTTTGAGATGCTCCTGCTGCTGTTCATTAAGTGTTTGCAGGTCTTTGTGGTACTGCAGTTTTTTTCGCTGGTTGGAAATAAAAGCCACCAGGAAACTGCTGAAAAGCAGCACCATGGCTGATATACC
>JBDKLG010000033.1:0-23995 GCA_039795695.1 Bacteroidota bacterium | reverse complement strand
CTCATAAGTGGTCATATTGGCATTCCGGAACATTTCAATCATGGCAGTATGTGTTCCGTCGTTTAATTGTGCATGCTCATACAATGGGCCAAACATAAATGTCATGCGGTGACAGGTTGGGCTGGTACAATAGCCGGCTATTGGCACGGCATAGAGTTCGAGGAACTTATCATAGAGTTTCTCTGCCCAGTTTTCATTACTGTCTGCATAAGCTGTGAGGGAATTGATGCCCAGCGCTTCCAGTACCTGCGGCACATGTAAGCCGGCTTTCCATTTAACCTGGAATGCCGGATAAAAATCGCTGGCAATCTGTGCACTTACCACAGAGCGTACCCCCTGCAATCCATTCATCAAAGCCATAAAAAGAGAAATGGATCCCACACAATGCGCCATGATGTCTACCTGCTGAACTCCGGCTATCGTTTTGATTTTTTCAATGGCTGCGGGATAATCGTATCGGGCAATTTCATCCAGCGTATGCTGCCCATCAGAGGAAGGAAGCAGGTTACTCAACCGATAATCGAATAGCCATACATCATACCCGTGTGCATAAAAATACTCTGCCATATTGGTACCAATGGTATCGATACTGAACGTGAGGCGGTTACCGCTGAATCCATGCACCATTAACAGCGGGCCTTTCTTACCACCATTGTATCTTGTTAGCAGCAGTTGAACATTGTCGGCCGTAGTAACAGGATAATATTCCGCATCGGGCAAACGCAATTGTCTTTTGATGCGAGGTTTGGAATTGGGATCATAAAAAGAATTGGGTGCGAATACCCCTCCGTATACTTCAAACAATGCTTTTGAAAAATACTTACCAAAAGCAGCCAGGGCTTTTAACCCTTCTCCTAAGCTTGATGCATTCACCGCCTGCATCGTGCGCATCTGTTTGGCAAAATCGGCCATTAAAATATGCAGGATGCCCTGTCCGATAATTTTGCCGCTGGCATCTTTTCCTTCATAAACAGTAATGTAGAGGGTAGATGTATCGGGCCATTCGTCCAGCCCGCGGTCGTGGTGCACATATTTGAATCCTTTAAAATAATATTCCTTCCCGTCTACAGCACTCAGTCGCATTGCATATTTCATCAATTTGGTATTCACAGAATCGGGATCATCTACAAACAGGTTGAATACGCCCTCCGATACATTCATCGGTTCCGGCGAAAGCCCCGGCGCCCTTACGGTTCCGCTCATTACACCGCCATGGTTCACATCGCTGATGGTCTTGTACACATCTTCGCAGCGGATGGTTAAAGTAAATTCGAGCGACTCATTAGACAGTTTGCCGTTGTCAAATCCATTCTGGTAATTATTGTCGGTGATACCCTTTGTAAAAAAACCCCGCATGGTTTCTGTGAACTCCACACCAATTGTTTTGGTTTCTTCCAATGGTTGCTGCAGCAATTGCTTTTTATAGGCATAATCGATGTTCCATCCCCTGTCGGCAGCCAGCATGGCAATACATCTTTCAGAAATAGCAGAAATGGTTATCAGCGGATTTACACCCAATGATCGTGGAACAACAGAACCATCTGTTATATAAAAGTTTTCGTAAACACCGGTAGGACTGTCTTTCGCAAACAATTGTCCTTTGTGATTCACAACGCCCGTTTCTATGGATTCTCCCATAAAACAACCGCCCAGTGGGTGAACGGTGATCAGTTCGTTGTTCATGGCTTTGATCCAAACCGGGTTTTTCACATATACACCGGATATGGCTTTTGTTTCTTTGCGCAGTGTTGCATCGGCTTTCTGAAAAATTTCCTCTTTGCCAATGGTAGACCAGTCGATATTCAGGCGGTTGTTGTTCAAAGAAAATTTTCCATGGTCACCATCATGTGTCATCAACAAATAGGTTTGTGTATTTCTGATGGCGCCATGGTATGCCCCGCGTATATCACTTACCAGTGTTTGAAATTCATGTTTCAGGCGGTTGAAAATATTGCTGCTTCTGTCGCTTTCCTGCCGCTCTATTACACCAACAATTTTATTCTCTACGTCTATCACCAGCGGAAGCAATGGGGCCAGGGCTCCCGGTATGGCTGCATCTTCGATTATCATACCATCGGCCAGATCCGGCTTATAGCGGTTATCAATTACACCTGTGATGCAGGGTCCGGCCATTTTTTCCTGTGGCAGGTGATGGGTACCTGCGCCCACACCATCTACAATCTCTTCGGTATTGTATGCGAAGCCCAGCACATCTCCATTACCCGAAAATTCAGTTCCTGCCATATCTGATACGGGTAAGCCTCTTTCTTTGGACCGTAGAATGATTTCAGTAGAACCCAGTGTTCCTGCAGACAATACCACCATATCGGTTTCTACAAATAAATCCGGTGCATTGAATTTGTCTTCTCCCGTATTAACCAAACTATAATAGACCAGCCATTTGTCTCCTCTTTTTTCAATATGGCTAACAGCGGCTTCGGTAAATATTTCTGCTCCATGTGCTTTGGCATCGGGCAGGTAATTCATCAGGGTGGTGTTTTTGGCACCATAGTTACAGCCCGAACAGCAATCGCCGCATAGGTTGCAGGGCTTTTGCTCTTCCCCTACATGGTTGGGGCCATCGTAATCAAAATTGACATTGATATTGGTCCGGTAAAATTTCTCGCCATTTTTTTCCGCAGATTTCTGCAGCGCCTTTAACTTATTTAATTGAATGGAATCGGGTAGTGGTTTTGATTTCAGCATGTCCATTGCCAGTTCATACCCTTTGTTGAGCAAACTATTGGGGTCATCGAATTCTGTACGCAGTTCTTTGGGCCATCTTGGGTCATCAAAAACCCTTTCCTCCGGCTTGATGCTAACATTGGCATTGATCAGGGAAGTGCCGCCCAGTCCGCATCCTACCAATACACTAATTCCTTTGTGTACGTGAAAATCGAACAATCCTGTGGCCGGGCCGCTATGGCCTTCTGCCGTATGCACCTGCATGTGTTCGCCTGCGCTTGTGAGGGTATTGGGATATTCACCCGGTCTCATTTCTTTTCCTCTCTCCAATAAACAAACTTTTTTACCTGCCCTGGACAAGCGTGATGCAGCAATACCGCCGCCATAACCAGAACCAATGATGACTACTTCATAGGATGATTTCATCTCCTCCGGAGATTTGGATAAAATTCTCATAATACTTGATTTTCAGTTTTAGTTTTAAGGTTTTTCAAAATAGCCCCCGGGATTCATTCATCGGTTATAGGGATGCTATTCTAAATGGCATATTCTTTTTTTAATAAACGGATTACGCTGCGTGCTCTTTCCTGAAGTAAAAGATACTGGGTATACACATGGTGGTTCATGATTTTCAATTCGGTTATATAGTTATGGTATAACCATCTTTTTTCTTCTGTCCAGTTGCGCAGCTCGGGCTTAACCAGCAGTTTGTGCTCGTCTACAAGCGAATGAAAATTTTCGGTATGAAAAACCTGCTGCTGAAAGGGGTATATTTTATTGGTAAGGAGGTTTCTTTCCTGCTCAAGAAGGGAAATTAACTTGGTACAGTCTATTTGGTATTTGGCAAGTTCTGAAGCGGCTATCTTGGTAAAATTATCCAGCAAGCCTGTATTGGTAATCATCTGAAAAGTGCCGCCATACCTTTCAAACCAGGGTCTTAGGCTTACATAGGCAGAAAACAGGTATAAAAGAGAGTCGTTTTTATAACCCGGTTTATCGTCAATAATTTCGTAGAGGCTGTCCAGTTTATACATTTTTTTCCGGCAGTGCAAAACCAGCTCATCAATTCTGCCACTATCCTTCGAAATGTCCATTACCAGTTCAAATGCGACTTCTTTGGTGGTTTTGGCGGCATTGTATTCGTCCCGCCAATTGTCTACCACAAAGCCCAGGGCTACTGCCAGGAATAACATAAGGAAATCAAAAAAATGCTCTATGAATAACCGCTTGATGCGATTGACTTTCTCACTCATAGGCTGGTATTTATTAGCAGGTTGATATTAAATATATCGAGTATTTCTGAGAATAGCAAGGATGAAATGAAAATTGGCAACAACTTCAGATGCTTCTATTTCCTGGGATATTTCTGCGGCAGGGTTTCGGATCAAATTTCTTTTATCCTTACTCTCCTGAACTTCACCACATCTCCATGCCCCAAAAATCCGATATGGCCTTTTTTGTTAAAGAGCCCGGGGTGCTCCTTATGGTCCATGGTACCGCCTGCTGCGGCTTCTTTGATATCGCCTTCAAGAATTACTTCTCCGTTAAGGATTACTTTTATTTTATTGCCCATGGCAATGATTTCTTCCTGGTTCCATTCTCCTGTTGCCTTCAGAAACCCTCTCCTGGCGGGGATTACGCCGTAAACAGAACCGTGGTATTGATAGGCTTGCAGGTTTTTATATTTCTCTGCCTCATTGTCGAGCACCTGTATTTCCATGCCCATATATGCTGCGTCTCCTTCTGTGGGTGTGCGGATACCGATGCCATTGTTGGCCCCGGCTGTTAGCTGGAACTCGAAGCGGTAAATAAAATCAGCATAGGTTTCTTTTGTATACAAATTACCACCCCCACCGCTTTTCGGATTTACCACGATACTGCCTTCTTTTAGTTCATACCCGGCTTTATTGCCAATCCAGCTGTCAAGGTTGCTGCCATCGAACAGCATTTTAAAACCTTCTTTTTCTTCGGAAGCAGTTAATTTGGCGATAAGCAGATCGGGCAGGCCGTAATTGGTATAATCAATCGCAGCCTGTATCTGTGGTTTTGCCGTAGCGCTTGCTTTGGGCAGGGCTTTCTGCAGTGCGGCAACAGCGGCTGTTGTTTTAATGGCAGCCAGTGCCCGGGATGCAGGCCCCACAAGGGTTTCATCGTTTAATTTTTGGGCAAGGATTTTTATACAGGCATCATCGCCTGCCAGGTTCATTCTTGTAATAAGGAAATTTTGTGCATACCAGGTTTTTGTATTGCTCAATGCATCTGCCAGCTGAATTGATACCTGCTTTTTAGTGGCCGGATTTGTTGCAGCGGCATCCACATAAGCGCTCATGGCATAGGTTGCTTTTAATTGCAGCGAGTCCTGGTCCAGCATTTTATAAAGCTCTTTCCATTCCCCACTGCTCCAGGAACGCATGGAAGCAATGGCTGTGGTCATTGCCGCCTGCTGCTGAAAGGGAAATGCATTAACCGTGGTTATTACATTGTTTTGTGCTGCTGCATGTATTGTTACAAACAATAGTGCTATCGGTACAAATATTTTTCTCATAGTTCTTGCTTGGTATATTAGATATTCCAGGGTGCGCGCATGGGGGGATTGATCATCCTGTTGGCTTCCTCGTCATTCAGAAAAACCTGGTTCACCGGATCAAAACGCAGGTTTCGGTTTAATTGCAATGCGATTTTTCCCAGGTTGATCAGGGTGCATGACCGGTGTCCGTTCATTTCATTCAATGCAAATGGCTGCCTGGTTTTTACCGAATCCAGAAAATTGCTGATCTGCGGAGCCGGGTCCGGCATCTGTGCCAATTTCTCCTGCAGGTTTGGGATGGTTGACCGGAAACCCGCATAGAGCTTACCATTCGGCCCATCCAGATATGCCTGATCGGGGTCTTTGGCTTCGCCGTCGAGTATTATTTTACAACCGTCTTCATAAGTGTAGGTAATTTTTCTAAACGTACCGCAGGCATCCGGATGCTGTTGTTCTGCATCTACTTCAACCAATACCGGGCTGGTATGATCTTTTCCCAGGAAATATTGAATCGGATCCAGATAGTGCTGGCCCATATCACCCAGTCCGCCCCCGTCATAATCCCAGTAACCCCTGAATGTTTGATGCGTACGGTGCACATTGTATGGTTTGTATGGTGCGGGGCCCAGCCACCTGTCGTAATCAAGTTCTTCGGGAACAGGCTGTGTTGCGAGTCCGGTTTTGCCTACCCAGTAAAACTTCCAGTCGAAGCCCGTGTGTTTGCTAACGGTAACGGTAAGCGGCCATCCCAATAAACCCGACTCCACTAATTTTTTTATCGGTTTCACGGTTGTATTCATGCCATAAAAATTAGCTTCAAAGCGGAACCAGGTATTCAGCCGGAACATGCGGCTGTAATGCTGTACCGCTTCTACCACGCGCTTTCCTTCACCAATGGTGCGTGTCATGGGTTTCTCACACCAGATATCTTTTCCTGCTTTGGCTGCATCGATGGCCATGATGGCGTGCCAGTGTGGCGGTGTGGCAATATGTACAATATCTACTTCGGGTAAAGCAATCAGTTCGCGGTGATCATGAAATGTTTTTACTCCATTGCCAATACTGGCTGCCACTTCGTTCAAATGCTTTTTATCTACATCGCAGATGGCCACCACACGCGTACCTGCATAAGGTATATGCCCACGCCCCATTCCGCCAACGCCAATAATACCCTTGGTTAATTGATCGCTGGGCGCAATAAAGCCCCTGCCCAATACATGCCTGGGAACAATACTGAAACCGGCTACCGCACCCAAAGTATTGAGCAAAAATTTTCTCCTGCCGTTTTGCATAGCTGTTGATTATATGCCTTAAAGTTCAGGAAGTTTTTTGAGAAAACAACCGGGATCTTCATTTGCCGATTATTCAGAACCGGTCTGTTGTTTGCGCAGAATTATTTTACCCAATGCTGCTCTTTACGCTAAGCGTAGTGTAGCCGCCCGGTTTCTCTGCTTCTTAAGCAATACGCTTCTCTGGAAGGTGGAAATCTATCTCCCCGTAAATATCTCAAACGAAACGGTGGCAGGAAAACTGCTGCGCACAAAATCATTCCCCTGGTAAAAATCCATTCGTACACGGAACATATCTTTAACAGCAATACCCACACTTAACTGGCTCATAAAAAAATTGTTGGCGGTGAGTCTTTTTTCAAACTGCGCATTACCGGTGATATAAGAAAGTTTGGATGTGGCATACAAGGAAATATTTTTAAACACCCCTTCCGAATAAAAGCTGGTGTTGATACCCAGGTCGCTAAAAAACCCATAGTCAGCGGTTGTTTCGCCGGTCTTGGGGATATCGAGCCCGGTCTTGATTTGTATGGATGATTTTATTTTTACAACCTGGTCTTCCTCTGTGAATTTAAGAAAGGGCATACCCGCACTGATATTAAAATTACCGCCACCACTGGCTATTTTTTGAACCAGGTCCTTTTTTTCTTTGGTGGCAATGATTGAGTCTTTAGAAGTACTGGTTAACATAAAGCCAACGCCTATTCTTACCGGTCCGAAATAATCGTTGAATATTTCATTAAAGAGAGAAATTTTCTGATCCGTGCTATTGTAATTAAGCAGGGTATTGGAAAAGAATTTTTTATCGTTCTCCTCCTGCTCGGTATAAAACATGATTGCCTGGCCTGAATAAAAAGCGGGTAAAAACCAGTCCTGCTTACGATACACGCGACTAAGAACCGTATTTCGATGAATGGCATGGCGGGTTTCGAGCGAATCAATGATAAAGAGCAGGTTTTTCTGCTCCTCCGTTTCTTTGCTGCGATAGTCTTCATTGCTGATTAACGGGTCGTTGCGGAGGTCCTGCATATAGGCAAGACTATTTAGTTTGGCCTGGTTAACGAGGCGCCTGGTCTGGCTTTCGTCTTTGTGCACTAGCTCGCGGGCATAAGCCTGTGTATATAGCCCGGTTTTCTTGATGGTATCGGAAACGATTAGCCGATTTGTTTTTTCAAAATTATTTCCGGGTTGCGACTGAACGATTTTTCTCGAATTGAAGGAAACAGGTTGTGCAAAAACTGCGTTACCCATCATACACAGGCAAAGCAATAGCAGGTATTTTTTCATAAACAGGATTGGATTTTACTCATCCAAATTATTTATGAACTGTTTTTTTGTCAAGGGTATTTTTCCCGTATTTGAAGAGGGGGGCCGATCAGGCCAAATCTCCTCCGTTCACAATGCCCCTTAATTCCTCATGAATTTTTCCGTTGGTGGCAATAATATGTGGCTGGTAGGGCGAATAGTGGTCTCCTTTAAAATCTGTTACTTTTCCGCCGGCTTCTTCTACAATCAAAAATCCTGCGGCGCTGTCCCAGGCCTGTAGTTTGTGTTCATAAAATCCGTCAAATCTTCCTGCTGCAACCCAGCACAAATCGATAGCGGCACTGCCCAGCCTTCGCACGGGAACACCTTTGCGGATAAGCTTTTCGAAAACCTGGATGGGCCCATTGGGTTGATCCAGATAGGTATAGGGAAAACCTGTAACCAAACAGCTTTGAATCACTGCTGTTTTATCGCTTACATGAATGATTTTATCGTTAAGGGAAGCACCAAACCCGCGCTGTGCAAAAAAGAATTCTTTGATGAATGGATTGTACACAGCACCCATGATCATCTGGCCATTGTGTTCAATACCGATGCTTACACAACAAATGGGAATGCCATTGGCAAAATTGACGGTTCCGTCAATCGGGTCGATGATCCATTTGTAGCTGGAGTCCTGCACAATTTCCCCACTCTCTTCACTTAAAATATAATGGTCGGGAAAATGTTCTCTGATTGAGGCAAAAATGGCTTTTTCGGCAGCATGGTCTGCTTCTGTTACCAGGTTATTAATGCCTTCTTTGTTGCTTATCCGGAAACTTCCATTGAAAAATCTGGTGAGCTCTGCAGCACCGGCTTCTGTTGCAGATAGCAACGCGTGTTTTAACATCATGTAGTAAAAATAAGAAAAGCTGCTCAGATACCCGGCAAATACAAATGGTTTCGGGTAATCCTTCTGTTCCTTTACATGGCATAAAACTATGATAATTAACACATTTAGTTTAACTTCGTATATTCTTAAATGTGCTGCTAACGATGGCCATACTTGATATCAAGCTCCCCAATAGTATTTTAAAAGCGCTGAGGCTTCCACAGAATAATCCGCGCAGCCAGCAGATGAAGGTTTTAAAAAAACTTCTTCGAAAAGCCCGCTTTACAGAATTTGGACAGCAGTATCGGTTCGATGAGATTTTACTGAGCAAACATCCCGGGAAAAAATTTCAGGAACTGGTTCCTAGTTTCAATTACAACAAAATATACAAAGAGTGGTGGCATAAAACAATTGAAGGGAAGGCCGATATCTGCTGGCCGGGTAAAATCCGCTATTATGCCTTAAGCAGCGGTACCAGTGAATCCGCCAGTAAATACATTCCCATCACCAATGAAATGTTGCGCGGTAATAAAATTGTGATGATCAAACAATTGCTCAGCCTGCGCACTTATGAAGATATCCCCTACAGCTCTCTGGGAAGAGGCTGGTTAACACTTGGCGGCAGCACCGACTTGCAAAAAGGAGCCGATTATTATGCCGGTGACCTGAGTGGGATTACGGTGAAAAAAGCCCCTTTCTGGTTTCAGCCTTTTTATAAGCCCGGTAAAAAAATTGCCAAGCAGAAAGACTGGAACAAAAAGCTAAAAGAGATCGTAGAGAAAGCGCCTGAATGGGATATTGGTTTTTTGGTAGGCGTACCGGCCTGGATGCAGATGTGTATGGAAATGGTGATTGCCCGCTATAAGCTCAACAATATCCATGAAATGTGGCCCAACCTCGCATTCTTTGTGCATGGCGGGGTAAGTTTTGAACCGTATAAAAAAGGTTTTGAAAAATTATTGGGAAAGCCGGTTACTTATATTGAAACCTATCTGGCCAGTGAAGGATTCATCGCATACCAGGACCGGCAGCATGCAACAGGCATGCGACTGGTAACAGGAGAACATATTTTCATGGAATTTGTTCCTTTTGATGATATTAATTTTGATGCCGACGGTGAAATGATTGAAAACCCTGAAGCCCTCATGATTCATGAAGTGGAAACGGGAAAGGATTATGCATTATTAATCAGTACCGCTGCCGGCACCTGGCGCTACCTGATTGGTGATACCGTTCGTTTTATTGACAAAGAAAACTGTGAAATCCTGATTACCGGAAGAACCAAGCATTTCTTAAGCCTGGTAGGCGAGCACCTTAGTGTTGAGAATATGAGTAAAGCCATTCAATGCGTTAGTGAAGAACTAAATATCAGCATCCCCGAATTTACGGTTGCAGGAATACCCGATGGTAATTTTTTCTCTCACCACTGGTATATTGCCTGTAATGATGCCCCTGATGCAGCAACGCTGGGTAAGATGATCGACGATAAACTAAAAGAGCTGAACGACGATTATGCCGTTGAAAGAAAAAGTGCTTTAAAAAACGTTATCCTCACGGCCCTGCCCGAAGCTGTTTTCATGGATTTTATGAAAAGCAAGGGCAAAGTGGGTGGCCAGCACAAATTTCCCCGTGTATTAAAAGGCAGTCTGCTAACAGAATGGCAGGCCTTTCTTTCAAAAAAACAAAGCCAGAAAAAATAAATACCGATGAGGCGAATTTTCTTCTTAGCGGTAAGTTTTTCTTCTATTTTCTTTGCTTCTTCCTCTGCCCAAATGCCCTCTCCTGCTGTATTTCAGAAGAAAGCGCCTTCCATATTCAGGGCTGTGTTTACTACCAATAAAGGCTCTTTCACCATCGAAGCCAACCGAAGCTGGTCGCCCGGGGGGGTTGACAGGTTATACCAATTAATCAGTTCTGGTTTCTACAACAATAACCGGCTCTTCCGTGTTGAGCCTTTTTTCGTGGTACAATTCGGCATTTCCGATAAGCCGGCAATCAACGATTTCTGGATTAAAAAAGTTCTGGCCGATGAGCCTGTTATGATACCCAACAAAAAGGGATTCCTTTCTTTTGCGAGGGGGGCCAGAAACAGCAGGAGCACACAGCTTTTTATCAATATGGTTGATAACCCGCTGCTTGACACGGTTCTTCGCGAAACCGTGAAAGGGTATCCGCCTGTTGCCAGAATTATCAAAGGAATGGAAACCCTTTCATTGCTGAATTCACACTATGGAAAAAAACCATTGTTTTTGCAGGATTCTTTATTAAAGTATGGCAACAGTTATTTTGAACAAAAATTTCCGGGGCTTGATTATATCATCAGCGCTCGGATTGTGCAATAATTTGTTTATAGGAAAGAGTATCTTTAACAAAAGATTCTTTTCTCAGCATTCAATCAATACGCATGTTAGCACCACTGTTAAAAGGTTTGGTATTGGGTATTTTTCTGTCTATTTCGGTGGGGCCCGTCATTTTCGCTATTCTCAAACAAAGCATCAACAATGGTCATAGGGCGGGATATGTTTTTGTAGCGGGTATTTCCATGAGCGATATTACCCTTGTACTTGTTTGTAATTTTTTTACCGGTCTGTTTAATGCCGCCATCAGTCACAAAACTTTCATCGCTGTTGCAGGAAGCATTTTTCTCATTATCATGGGCCTCTATACTTTGTTGTTCAAAAAAGTGAAAACAGATGAGGACAACAATATCATCGAGAAAAAATTCCGCAAGCGCGATTTTGTGGGCGTTTTTCTTTCCGGTTTTTTCATCAATATCTTAAATCCGGGTGTTTTTATTTTCTGGTTTGCGTGGACGGCAGCCATTCTTGCTGATTCACAAAGC
The DNA here is from genome assembly GCA_039795695.1 of Bacteroidota bacterium. Lineage (GTDB taxonomy): Bacteria > Bacteroidota > Bacteroidia > Chitinophagales > Chitinophagaceae > Sediminibacterium. The sequence goes on along the minus strand of JBDKLG010000033.1, from coordinate 12,515 downwards.
GCCCCGCATCCACTTCAGTTCAGGGCCATTGTGTTTGGTACCTGTTTGCTCTTTGTTTTAGTAACCGATATTGCAAAAGTAGCGCTGGCAGCCCGTTTGCGCTCTAAGCTAACGCCGCGTATTTTGGGTATCATTAATAAAATATCCGGGCTTATCCTCATCGGTTTTGGCGTGGCGCTTTGCTGGGGAATACTGGCATACGGAGATCAGATCAACTAATTGATTCGGACCAGGTAGCAGAAACGCTACTTTTTCATTTGGCGGTATAACCAATTATTTACTTTAGTCTGATAACCCTGTGCACAAAACTTAACCCGCATCATCATTTGATGGGTGCTTAACACTCCCCTCATAAAAAAGCATCAAGAAAATTTGAAGGAATCCGTTTAATCCCTTTTTATGCGACAAATAACCCTATATGCACTAGTCCTGATGAGTTTTACCGCAAAAGCCCAACCAAGAACGGATAGTTTTCTTTTACAGATTTTGCAAAAAAACAAGCAGCCCCTGTTTCAGGAAGTGATTGCCCATCCTGAAAAATACAGGTACCAGCTTATCTACACACAAATCGATCGCAACAAACAAAACATCCTCGCTTTCACTAATTTTTTTCTGAACCTTGATTCCCTCGCTTATTTTAATCCCGCTTCAACAGTAAAACTGCCCCTGGCAATCCTTTCTCTGGAAAAAATGCAGACCTTAAAAAAATACGGTATTGATAAAAATACGGCCATGCAGTTCGACAGTGCTTATCCGGCACAAAAAGTTCTTTATCGAGACAGCAGTGCAGAAAATAAGTATCCTTCTATTGCCCAGTTCATAAAAAAAGCTTTTTTAGTTAGCGATAACGATGCCTATAACCGCATGTACGAATTTGTTGGGCAGCAAACCATCAATCGGCGCTTACATGAAATGGGGCATACCGATCTCCGCATCACCCGCCAATTCCAGCGCATGACAGCCGAGGAAAACAGGCATACCAATCCGATTCGCTTTATCAAGCCCGATCAATCCCTGATTTATTTTCAGCCGCCGGCTTATAATCCCGACCCTTTTGATTTGAGCCATATCAATAAAATGGGTGAAGCGTATTATGATGCAAACGACAGCCTGGTTCATGCCCCCATTGATTTTACCGCAGCCAACAATATGACGCTTGTACATCTTCAGCAGATACTGCAGGCCATCCTTTTCCCCCAATCCTTTCCCGCCGGCAAACGCTTTCGCCTGGCGCAATCGGATTATGATTTTTTATACCGGTATCTCTCTCAGTATCCGTCTGAAACAGCTTTTCCAAAATATGATACCCTGCAGTATTACGACAGTTATGTGAAGTTTTTTTTCAGGGATAGCACACATCGTATGCCCGCTAATATTCGTGTGTTCAATAAAGTAGGTTGGGCTTACGGCTGCCTTACGGATGTTTCTTATGTTGCCGATTTTGAACACCATATCGAATACATGCTTACGGCAACCATTTACGTAAACAGCGACGGGGTTCTGAATGATGATAAATACGATTATGAAACCATTGGCTGGCCTTTTTTGTACCAGCTGGGACAAACCATTTACCAATATGAACTTAACAGGCCTAGAAAAATAACTCCCGATCTCTCCCAATTCAGGCTTGGCTACGAAAAAAGAAAAGAAGATGGAAGGCCCGCATTGAAAGCTGTTGATAATTGATAAACCGCTTTATTCATGAATCTTACTCCGATGCTCCAAAGGGTTTTTACACCCTTTTTCTACTATTACTACCAGAAATAGATAAAATAATCTCTCTATTTGGTCGTATTTAATAAAATTTTATATATTTAAGAACAATCCTGTTCGAAAAACCAACCTGCTATGAACATATCTTCTGTGCTTGATAAGCTTTATCTCCATGCTTTTGACATGGTTAAATTCGGAGAAACCAAAAACACCGCATTAATTGCTTTCAATGGTGCCATTATTTTAGGCATGGCAAAACTGGCTGCCGATGCCGGCAGTATCTATGTGTATTATTATGCGCTTTTTGCCATCGCCATGTGTGTGGTTTCTATTTTTATCTGTTTCTCTGCGCTGATTGCCAAAATCAAACAAAAGCCAAATGATTTTGCGCTGCCTCATAACGATAACCCCCTGTTTTTTGCAACCGTTGCCCATATGACCCACGAAGAACTGATTGCCAAACTCACCAGTTATTATGGCTGCGTTTCTGAAAGCGCCGGTTACGAAACAGACCTGGCCAAACAAGCCATCATTACCAGCCAGATTGCTTCCAGAAAATACAAACTGTTTAATATCGCCATCGGTTTCACTTTCAGCGGTATTGCCACACCGGTAAGCATCTTGTTTTACCTTCTATTATTGAACAGAGACTAATGCTTTGCCGTTTTTTAGCGGCCCGTGCCGGAAATAAAATATTCTTTAACGATTATTTTGAAACCAAATCAAGTCTATCTGTTATCTTTCATGGGTGAAAAAACTGCTGCTTTTCTTTCTCTTCATTCTGTTTACCCTTGGCGCTTATTCCCAGAGTGATTTGTTGGTATTGAAACAGAAAAACAGGACCATACAAACCTGGGTAACGGGCAGTGTGATTGACTTTCAGTTCAGCAGCAGGCAGTGGATCCAGGGTATCATTAAAAATATCAGAAAGGACACCATCCTGATCGAGCAGATTGTGATTCAGCAGGTAGCTAACCAGTTTGGCTTTCCCACCATTGATACCGCTAAGCTGGGCCTGATGAAACTGCATGTAAAAGAGATTTATGGTATGCCCAAAAGAAATTTCAGCAGCGGCATCATCAGCAACGGAACTTTATTTATGCTGGGCGGCGGTGCCTATATTTTCCTGAACATCTTCAATAGCCTGATTCATAACGAAACCGTATTCAGTGCCCAAAACACAACAGGGCTGGGCATTGCGGCCGGTGTGGTTTTACTGGGCGTACTCCTGCAAAGCAGTCATAAGACCTATATTGTTTTAGGAAAAAAATATACGATGGAAACCATTCATACCTCAACCGAGCCCTCACATTAGACCAATTCCCGTTTGTGTTGCACATAGAGATTGGTTATCTTGCTCCTGATGGCCTTCCAACTAAAACCCAACTGGAAAAAATTCTGGAAATATACCAGGAGAACCCTCTTCTGGATGTTTGTTTCCTCTCTGCTCTACATCATTCTCTGTATCTGGTTAATGCCTCCCATTACCATTACACAAATCAGCAACAGTTTCGGTTATGGGTTGAAAAGAGATTATGTTTCCGGGTCAGAAATTTCTTCCAACGCTAAACTGGCGGCCATTGCCAGCGAGGACCAGGCTTTCCCGGATCATGGCGGGTTTGACTGGGATGCGATAGAACATAGTTTGAAGCCGAAGAAAAAAGGCAAGAAAACAAAAATTCCTTTGGGTGGCGGAGCCAGCACCATTACGCAGCAGGTTGCAAAAAATGTATTTCTCTGGCAGGGTGGTGGTATTACCAGGTATATCAGGAAAATACCTGAAATGTATTTTACCAAAATGATTGAGTGGTGCTGGGGGAAAAAAAGAATCCTGGAAGTTTACCTGAACACCATCGAAATGGGGCCGGGTATTTTTGGCATAGAAGCCGCATCCAGAGCCTATTTTGGCAAATCTGCAAAAAAACTTACCCGCGAAGAAGCTGCCATGATTATTGCCTGTTTACCTAATCCAAAAAAATTTACAGTAAAGCCCCAAAGCAGGAGGGTGGGCTGGCGTTACCCGCAAATTCTGCACCAAATGCACAATATTGAAGATGATGAAGACATTCAGGCCCTGATAAAATAAAATCCGCCAATCCGCTAATTCGTTAATTCACTAATCATCTCATGCAACAGCTTTTCTCCTACGGTACCCTTCAAAAAGAAAAAGTACAGCTGGAATCTTTCGGTCGTTTATTGGTTGGCCAAAAAGATTTTCTTCCGGGTTTCAGGATAGCTTTGCTGGAGATAACCAATAAAGATGTTCTGGCCAAAAGTGAACAGGCTTTTCACCCCATCGCCACCCAAACGGATAACCCGGCTGATTGTATAGAAGGCATGGTTTTCGAAATTACAGAACAGGAATTATTGGCCGCTGATGAGTATGAAGTAGCCCAATACCAAAGAATTGCCGTACGATTAAAATCCGGACTTGAAGCATGGGTATATGTTGAGAAGCATTAGCATATTTTTGCACACACAGATTTCCATTTAGCGCAATAAAAGAATATTTTGTTGAATTTCCCCATCACTATCGATAACGGTCACGGAGAAATCCTCTGTTTTAAAGAACTGGTACAGGAAAATGATACCGACAAATTAATCATGGAAAGCAGGCTATTACCGGGTTGCGGCCAACTGATGCATGTGCATTTTAAACAGGATGAACATTTTCAGATAGTGAAGGGGGTTATGAGTTTTCAAACACCCGGTAACAACATCATTCGTTTAACCGAAGGAATGAGTGTTAGTTTTTTACGTAACCAGCCTCATCGTTTTTGGAATAGTGGAAAAGAGGACCTTGTTTTGAGCTCCTGGATCAGTCCTGCGCATAATACCGTTTTCTTTTTGTCGGCACTGTATGCTTCCGAAAAACCCCGCAAAAAAGCCGGGCCGGCCCTGTTTGATGGCGCCTATCTCACAATGAAATACAAAAGCGAATATGCAAACTTAAGTATGCCCGAATCGGCAACCAATCTTATTATGCCAATTACTTATTTTCTGGGAAAGCTTTTGGGTAAATACAGAAAATTCAATACCGCACCCGAGCCGGTTAAATAATAAGCGGGTGATTGGTTAGCCGCAGATTCGCAGATTATACAAACAACGCTACGGCCAACCGATTGAATTATCAGGAAGATAATTTGCTGTTTATTTTTTCTTTTCCCCGCCCCCATAATCCTTTTCCCCTGCCTCAATCGCGATTGGTAAAATATTCTGTTTGGGCGGAATGGGGCAGGTAGCAAAAACCGTAAAAGCACAGGGCGGATTGAATGATTTATTAAAATCAAGCACCGTATTTCCATTGGCATCAGGCAGGGCTGCATATAAAAATCTGCCGGTGGGATAAGTTGTTTTCCCACTGGTGGCATCGGCAAACAAAATAAATAATTGATCCCCTTCTGTTAGCGCATCCAGCCGGTATTTTTTTCCATTCAATGTAAACAGCAACTTCCCGGGAGATTTTTCTTCATTCACCTGGCCAAGCACATTGGCAATCTGCAAACTGCCTGCCGGTGCGGCTTCCAGGTGTGCCGGCACCCGCCATTTTTCCTTTACCGAAAACCGCTCGATTCCCCCGAAAGCTTTCAATGCCGCCGCATCCAGGTTCCTGAACCTGACCCCCATTTTATCGTCTCTTTTAATGATATTCCACCTGAATTTGCCCCAGGCAAGTACGGGTGGTTTTTTTCCCTCCTCATATAAAACAGCAGAAGCAATTACCGTATCGTTAATGCTTGTGGTAATGTTTTGAGCGCTTGTCCAGCTTACTTTATTTCCTTCCCATATAAAATAGCCGGCGCTTTTGGGGAATGCGGTATTAGGATAAACAATATCGCTCAACGCGTCACTCCCAAACTCGTTCTTCCCGGGTTTCAACCAGAACAAACCTTCCAGGTTAATCCATCCGCCGGGAGAAAGCAGAAAGCTTTCTCTGCTGGCTTGCCAGTCACTAATTTCCTGCCGGTATGTTTTACCCGATTGTCCAAAGGAAAAACCGGCCGTGCAAAAAACAAAAAAGCCATAAAAAATTTTCAATAAAATACGCATCAGATCGGGCGAATTTAGCGCTGCAAAGATAGCTCTATTGGGTTTCTTTTATAATTTACCCAAAATCCGGAAAGACCAAAACAAAGGTTCTTCTATCGGACACGCCCCGTAAACACCGACTACTGCGTTTCTGCGGAAAATTGTATATATTAGGGTTAATTAATAATCATCCGGACAGCAATTCAGAAACCCGGAATGATTGGCGGCACCCCCGGCCGGTAAAATCATTATTTCCAAATCCTGCAACTATAAAATCCAAATCCATGACAACCGACAGAACAGATAACAATATGGTTATCTCTTACCTCACCATTCGCAAAGCCATCGGCTGGCTGGGAATGCTGCTTCCTTTTATTTTATTGGCCGGTAATTTTTTCATCAACCACTTCGACATTCTGAACAATTCTTTTTTCATCAACACAGATTTAACAGACCACTACACCGCCGATTCTTCCTGGAAACCCTCTATCAGTCATTATTATTACAGCACTGTTGGAGAGCTGTTCACCGGGGTTCTTAGCGCCGTGGCCCTGTTCATGTTCAGTTACAAGGGTTTTGAAAAACTTTCGCACGAAACGGGTTTGTCAGATAGCCTGGTTACCAATCTCGCCGGGGTCTTTGCAATGGGGGTTGTGGTATTTCCTACCGACTCTGCGGTTAAAATCAACGATAATATCCGCAGTTTTACCAGCAGCCACAATACGGGTTTGATACACCTGGGTTTTGCGGCTTTGTTTTTTATTGCCCTATCAGTAATGTGTATTGTTAATTTCAGGAGAACGGGAGACGCCGCCGGTTTCGGAAAAAAAGAAGACCATAATTTTTACCTGCTTTGCGGAACCGGTATGCTGGTTTGTATTGGCCTGATTTTTATTTACAGTACTTTTCTGGCAGATAAAAAAATTGAGGCGTTGGACAGACTGCATCCTGTTTTCAGTCTGGAATCTGTTGCCCTGGTTTTTTTTGGCAGCTCCTGGCTTAAAAAAGGCAAGGTTGATTTTTCTTTTCTCTTTAAAAAGCTGCATTTAAAAAAATAAGTGTTGAAACAATTTGTCCGGTCCGAATTTTTCTGCCGGGTTTTTGTTCTTTCAATAAAAAGTCCCCGGTCTTTTATCAATCGACCGGGGACTTCGCCCTGCTTATCTGGTTATTTTAGCGCCTATAAAGTACTTAAATCAATCACAAAACGATATTTCACGTCTGACCGGATCATTCTTTCATAAGCATCGTTGATATAGGAAACCGGAATGATTTCCACATCAGAAACAATATTTTTCTCTGCACAGTAATCCAGCATTTCCTGGGTTTCTTTCATTCCTCCAATCATGGAGCCGATAATGCTTCTTCTTTTGGTGATTAAGGAAAAAGGAGACAGGCTGGGTTCTTTGGACGGAAGGCCCACGATCAATAGCTTTCCTTCCAGGTCAAGTAAATCAAGAAATTCTGTGTAATCATGGTTGGCCGAAACCGTATCGAGTATTACATCAAAATGGCTTTTGTGTTTTTTCATTGCCTCCTTGTCTGTAGACAGGAGAAAATGATGGGCCCCCAGTCTTTTCGCGTCAGCTTCTTTAGAAGCAGAAGTGCTGATTACGGTTACTTCGGCACCGAATGATGCGGCAAATTTAACACCCATATGACCCAATCCGCCCAGACCCACAACCGCAACCCTGTCGCCCGCCTTAACTTTGGCGAAACGAAGAGGAGAATAGGTTGTGATACCCGCACACAACAATGGAGCCACTGCAGCAGCATCCAGTTTGGGAGAAACGCTTACCACAAATCTTTCTTTTACCACAATCTGGGAAGAGTATCCGCCCTGAGCAACCGTAGTTTTGTCTCTTTCTATTGAATTATAAGTACCCGTCATTCCTTCTTCGCAATATTGTTCCATATCCTTGTTGCAATTCCTGCAACTGCAGCAGGAGTCAACCATTACGCCTATTCCCACCAGGTCGCCCGCTTTAAATTTTTTGACAGCAGGGCCCACCGTTACTACTGTTCCAACAATTTCATGGCCGGGAACCATTGGATACATAGAGCCGCCCCATTCGTTCCTGGCCTGGTGTATATCACTATGGCAAACGCCGCAAAAAAGAATTTTTATTTGTACATCATCATTTCTCAAATCCCTTCTTTCGAAGGAAAAGGGTTGCAAGGGAGTTGTTGCATCCATTGCAGCATAGGCTTTTGCAGGAATCATGTAGTTGTTTTTTAATAATGCAGTAAAAATAGCCTGTAATTTTGGTAATCCCCCGCTATTTAATTCAAAAACAAATAGTCGCGGTATTTGTTCATTCAAACCGTTTTAACAGTAATTTTTTACCTTCAACCCATATGACAAAGAAAGCGCTCCTGCAAGAACTGTCTGCAGAATTTTATATCGCCCTGCAGCCCTCCGGCATTCATGGTATTGGCGTATTTGCCATAGCGGATATTCCTGCGGGATATAAAAATCTTTTTTCCGCAAATACCGGCGGCTGGATAGAAATAAGTTTTGTAGAAGCAGCGCAGCTTCCTCCGCATGCAAAAGAATTTATTGAAACTTATTACCTCTACGATCAGGAAAAATATTTCCTCCCCGACCATGGCTGTAAAATCATGGACCTGGCCAATTACCTTAACCATTCAAACACACCCAATATTGTTTCTGTAAATGATGGTGAATATTTTGAAACCCTGCGCAAGATTAAAAAAGGGGAGGAGCTGCTGGTGAATTACGGATCAATTGTTGAGGGGATGGATGGGTATAAATAGATTTTTGTATCCTGTGATTTACCGCAAAGGCGCAGAGACAAAGGGCTTCTCGGAGAGGGCCACCCCGGGTGTGCCCCCTTCGCGGTAAATCAATTTGCTTAAAAAACAGGCGGCTTATCTTTTCTTACCTGATCAATTCCAGGAACCTTTTCTGAAACAGGAGAAACTCCTCTTCTAAAACAGCAATCCCCTTCTCCTGCGAGGAGGATAATGGCTCAATCGAATTTGCAACGGCCAGATACAAATCACTTACCCTTCTTCTGTATTTAAATTCATCAAAGAAAATGGATTTGCGGTTTAATTCTACCAGCTCTCTCTTGAATGAATCCAGTTTTTTAAGTTTCTCTTTTGCGGCAAGAATGGTCGTATCGGTTTTTGAAATAGTCGCAACGGTTTTATCCAAAGAATCTACCAGCCCGAATAATTGCTCCTGCAAATTGTACAAACGCATGCTTTGTTTATAAAGCAGCTTAATCATTGCTTCGTCAAAACCCTTGTCGGGGTTGGCTTCCACCTGAATGGTTTGCTGGTATTCTTTGCCTTCTGCCTTCACCACTACCCTGTATTTTCCTACCGGAACCTTGGGTGCAATTACAGACGATGCCAATACAGACGACTGCGCAATATATCCACCCCTGGCAACTTTTGGCGGATTCATGTTGAGGCCCCAATAAACCTTGTTCAAGCCCCTTGTGCCGGTTCCGTTCAGGTCTTTGATTTTTTTATTGGCTGCATCATAAATTTCAATTTTCACACCGCTATTGCTTCTTTCCTTTAAATAATAGTAGAAAACCGGCGCCACCGCAGTGCTTGGGGCGGCCCATCCTTCCAGGTTACTTGCCGGCTGCGGATACTGGGCATTGTAATTGTATTTGAACGCCTGTATCGGAAATACTATTACCGCCTGATTCAGGTCGGACTTTACGAGTTCGCGCAGGGGCTGGAGATTATCCATGATATAAATACCTCTGCCGTGTGATGCAATCACGAGGTCATTGGTTTGTGGCTGAATTTTTATATCGCGTACCAGGTTATACCAGGGCATATCCTGGTATTTGCTGCGCATCCAGTTATTGCCGCCATCTACAGAAATAAACAAGCCCATTTCTGTTCCCAGAAACAATAATTTTTCATTCACAATATCTTCCCTGATGATGTGTGCAAAACCCGTAAACTCAGCAGAATGAAACATCTTCCAGCTATTGCCCCCGTCGCTGCTCACCACCGCATAGGTATTCATATCGCCATACATGTGGTTATCAAGCGTTACATAAATTCGCCGGGAATCCAGGGAAGAAATTTCTATGCTGCTGATTCCGCTTTGTTTCGGAACCCCTGTTTGCCAGATGCCGGAAGATTTATTGGTCCATGTTTTGCCGCCATTGGTGGTTAGTTGCAGGTTGCCATCGTCTGTTCCAACCCAGATAATATTTTCATTCTCCGGATTTTGGGCAATGGTAAAAACGGTACAATAATTCTCTGCGCTGGTATTGTCTCCCGTAATGCCTTCGTTTTTTTCTGCCTGGTTAATTTTTGAATGATCGTTGGTGGTCAGGTCCGGTGAAATTCTCTCCCAGTTTTTTCCGTCATCCGTAGAGCGGAATAAATACTGTGCGGCAGTATATAAATTATACTGCGGCTTTCCTTTGGCATTTTTCCTGATAGATTTTCCGGTAACTATCGGCGTATTCCAGTTCCACCTGTGTTCTTCATCGCCCGCCATTTTTTTGGGGCGGATACCATAAGACAGTCCGGTAGAAAGATCCACCCGGATTATTTCACCTCCCTGTGATTCGGCAAATACGATTTTAGGGTTCACCGGACTCGGCTGTACCCAAAATCCATCCCCGCCATCCAGCACCCTCCAGTCAACCGCCGTAACACCTCCGGGCGAGCTGCTGGGTGCCATCCAGCTATTATTGTCCTGCAGACCTCCGTATACATGATAGGGTGTTTCCTTGTCGGTGCTAACATGGTAGAACTGGCCAACGGGCAGATTGTTTAAAAACTGCCAGCTGATTCCTTTGTTATAACTCATATAAACGCCGCCATCGGTTCCAACAAATAGCATATCGGTATTGTTGGGGTTTATCCATAAAGCATGCATATCGGAATGGGGTGTTACGCCACCGATTACGGTATTGCTCCAGGAATAGCCCCCATCTCCTGAATACTGAAAATCAAAAGCGGGCCTGTACACTCTTTTGGGGTCTTTGGGGTCGTATACCAGTGTGCTGAAATAAAACGGCCGGGCTGTTAGATTATCTGTTGAAGCAAGTTTTTTCCAGCTTTCTCCTTCGTCTGTGGAAATATACAGGCCGGGAACTTTCGCTTCTACGATGGCCAGTATTTCTGATGGTTTCGACGGGTTGATGGTAATCACGATCCTTCCCAGATCTCCCTCGGGCAAACCCCGGGTAATTTTGTTCCAGGTCTTGCCGCCATCGGTTGTTTTAAACAAAGCGCTGCCCGAGCCCCCCGAAACAAAGGCATAGGGTTTTCTTCTGAACTGCCACATGGAAGCAAAAATCGTGGCGGGTTTTGTTGGATGCATGGCAATATCTGCACAACCCGTCTCTTCGTTCACATACAATATTTTATTCCAGGTCTTGCCGCCATCGGTCGATTGATAGAGGCCTCTGTGGCTTGATGATTTCCACAATGGGCCCGGCGCTGCAACATAAATTGTTTTCTTGTCGGCAGGATCAACCAGTATTTTACTGATGCGTTCCGTACTATCCAGGCCAATTTTCTGCCAGTTGCTGCCGCCGTCGCTTGTTTTATACAGGCCGTCGCCATAAGAAACAGAGTTTCGGGTATTGCTCTCTCCCGTTCCGGCATATACCACTTTGGCATTGCCCGGCTCAATGGCAATCGCGCCAATTGACTGGCAATATTTATCAAATACCGGATTAAAAGACTGGCCGCCATTCTGGCTTTTCCATATTCCGCCACCGGCCGTACCCACATATAAGTTAAGTTGGCCTTCAACAGCAACACCCTCGATGGTCGTAATCCTTCCGCTCATTGTAGATGGCCCCAAAGCCCTGGCACCCATCACCTGAAAATAAGATGAGTTCAGGGTTGTTTGTGCGTTGAGGGCCGAAGCTCCCAGCAAAAGAGCGAAAGATAGCCTGAGACTTAATCCTGTCATGCGTTTAAATTAAATTGGTTGAAAACGATTGGATGATTCAAAGGATTAGTTGCCCTTAAAAATACTTTCGTCAATTACCGCATTAATGGTAATTTTTTTGCTTACCATCATCATCGGCCCCAGATCCTGTTTAAATGCCATTTTGATGCCATAATCAAGCGTTTGATAATCGAGCAGCTTGATGGCCTGCTTTACTTCCTGCCCCTGAACCTTGGTAACAGATTCTTTTTTATATACCAGGTATGTTTTGGTGTCGAAATAATAGGTTGATTCGTTCTTGTTTTTTGTGGTCAGTTTAATTTTAAAATATTCGTTTCCCTCTTCTTCGTCCTTACCCAAAAACTCCACCGAAGAGCCTTTTGTTTTATAGTCCACAAACTCATCCTGTAAATCCAGCTGGTCCACTTTTGCTTTTAGTTCGTCGTCTGAAATGGGCTCTAGTGTTGCTTTTCCGCTGAAGGGGTTTTGTGCCCAACCCTTGGTGGGGGTGGTGATGTCGATGATTTTATTGCCCTGGAATTCGGCGTCCATGCGGGTTCCCTTCATTTGAACACCCTGCATGGTATACGGAATTACAATGCCCTGTACTTCAATCTGGCCCTCCACTTTCACGGACTGGACCTTCGACCATTTTTCCGCACCGCCTATCGCTGTGATATATTTGCCAATAATTTCATCCGCTGTTTGTGCATTTAATGCGAAACCCGCTACAAAAAGCAGGGCAATTGATAAGATGGTTTTTTTCATGCTGGTTGGTTTGTTTAATGATAAGTTGTTTCCGCTCACAATATATTACAGTGCGGGGAAATTTTATATTAATATCTGTAAGCGGTATACCGGC
>JBDKLG010000032.1:0-8376 GCA_039795695.1 Bacteroidota bacterium | reverse complement strand
CATTCTCCAGTATCAGCCAAAGGAATTCATTCCCGGCAATTTTGGTATTCACATTCAGGTCCTCTTCGGAAGGCAGGTTCCTGGAAGCTCTTTTCAGGGCACTGGTTTCAGCGTAGCGGGCAACTTCTGTCAGGAAATAAAGCAGGTAAACAAAGAGTTCCCGGCTTTTATCCAATTGTTTCTGCAAGGTTTCAACGGGTTTACTGAAAGCCTGTGGAGCATCTGCGGCTTCAATCATGTAGAGCAACTGCATCACTTTTACACGAATATTTCTTCTACTAATCATCAGGTAAGAACTATTTGGGAGCCGCAAATATATTAGATAAAGGGTGTGTATCAAAACGGGATTTAGGATAAAAGCCTTCAAAACCCCCGTAAAAGCGCCATATTTAACAGATTGCTCCCTTTTTTTGGCCTGAAAAAGCCTGTTTGGTGCTTTTGGCTATATGAAAATTTGACACATCCGGAATCGAAAACTTCCTGCATCTTTGCGGCGTTTCTGACAGTAAGTGCAAGAGAATGCGGTAAAAAGGCCGGCTTGCTGAAAATTTGACCTGATTTTTTTGCTGGCACAATTATCGCTATTATCAGTAACATTATTACTCAATCAATTAAAAACCTATAACGTATGGCAAAAAAACTCAACGTTACTCCTCTGCACGACAGAGTAATTGTTAAGCCTGCCGCTGCTGAAGAAAAAACTGCTGGCGGAATCATTATCCCTGATACTGCTAAAGAAAAACCACAACGTGGCACCATCGTAGCTGCCGGCGTGGGTAAAAAAGATGAGCCTGTAACTGTAAAAGTTGGCGACACCGTACTGTACGGCAAATATGCCGGAACAGAAATTCAGATTGAAGGTCAGGATTTATTGATCATGAGAGAAAGCGATATCCTCGCTATCATTTAATTTCAAAATTTGAAGTTGGATAAGCCGAAAATATTTGGCTGCCCTGCTTCAGAATTTTCAAATTTTAAAAAACTTACATTTCAAATTAAAAAAAATGGCTAAACAAATTTTCTTCGATATCGAAGCAAGAAATAAAATGAAAAAAGGCGTTGATACCCTTGCCAACGCTGTTAAAGTAACCCTCGGACCAAAAGGTCGCAATGTGGTTATTGAAAAGAAATTCGGTGCTCCCCAGGTTACCAAAGACGGTGTTACCGTTGCCAAAGAAATTGAACTGGAAGACCCTATTGAAAACATGGGCGCCCAGATGGTAAAAGAAGTGGCTTCCAAAACTGCAGATATTGCCGGTGATGGTACTACCACCGCTACTGTACTGGCTCAAAGCATCATCAGCGAAGGATTGAAAAATGTTGCCGCAGGTGCCAACCCAATGGACCTGAAACGCGGTATTGACAAGGCCGTTGCAAAAGTGATCGAGAGCTTGAAAGCCCAGTCACAGACCATTGGCAACGATTCTAAAAAAATTGAGCAGGTAGCTACTATTTCTGCCAACAGTGATTCTGAAATAGGTAAGCTGATTGCTACTGCCATGGCTAAAGTGGGTAAAGAAGGAGTAATTACTGTAGAAGAAGCCAAGGGTACCGATACAACCGTTGATGTTGTAGAAGGTATGCAGTTCGACCGCGGATACATCTCTCCTTATTTCGTTACCAACAGCGAAAAAATGGAAGTTGAATTGCAGAACCCCTATATCCTGATTTACGATAAGAAAATCAGTGCCATGAAAGACATTCTCCATATTCTGGAGAAAGTTGCCCAGAGCGGTCGCCCATTGGTAATTATTGCAGAAGACCTGGAAGGTGAAGCACTGGCTACCCTGGTAGTGAATAAATTACGCGGAACACTGAAAGTGGCTGCTGTTAAAGCTCCCGGCTTTGGAGACCGCAGAAAAGAAATGCTCACTGATATTGCTATCCTCACTGCAGGTACGGTTGTTAGTGAAGAGCAGGGTTTCAAACTGGAAAATGCTGACCTTACTTATTTAGGCCAGGCCGCTTCCATTACCATCGACAAAGACAATACCATTGTTGTAGGCGGAAAAGGTAAAAAAGCCGATATCGTTGCAAGGGTTAACCAAATCAAGGCACAGGTTGAAAATACAAGTTCTGACTATGACCGCGAGAAATTGCAGGAGCGTTTGGCTAAATTAAGCGGAGGTGTAGCCGTACTATATGTAGGAGCTGCAACCGAAGTTGAAATGAAAGAAAAGAAAGACCGTGTGGACGATGCTTTACACGCTACAAGAGCAGCTGTGGAAGAAGGAATTGTACCTGGTGGCGGTGTTGCTTATATCCGTGCAGTTGAAAGCCTGGAAAAACTGAAAGGCTCTAACGAAGATGAAACAACCGGTATCCAGATTGTGAAAAGAGCTATTGAAGAGCCACTTCGCCAGATCGTTGTAAACAGCGGTATTGAAGGCTCTATCGTAGTACAGAAAATCAAGGAAGGTAAAGCTGATTTCGGTTTCAATGCACGTACGGAAGTATACGAGAACCTGTTCAAAGCAGGCGTTATCGACCCTACAAAAGTTAGTCGCGTTGCACTGGAAAATGCTGCTTCTATTGCGGCTATGTTGCTTACGACAGAATGTGTGATTGCCGACAAGCCAAAACCCGAAGCACCACATGCACATGGCGGTGCACCGGATATGGGTGGAATGGGCGGATACTAATCTGTTTTCAACTCTTGATAAAAAGAAACCCTGCTTTAAAAAAGCAGGGTTTCTTTTTTGCTTTGTATGGAAAGAAAATAACCCATGAACAGGCCGGTAAAATCAAATTGGCTACCTGGCTATTTCGGAAAGATCAAGCCTTTGTTCTGCTAAAACCCAGTACCAGCAGCATCTGTGAGCAACCATAGGTAAGCATCACGGCAATATCCAGCATGGGCAAATGAAAATAGAATTTGTTCATGGCAAGCAGGCCGTCAGATACCACAAATAAAGCAGCCCCGGGAATAAAATAGGCAATGGCATGGTATTGAATATCCTTATTGGCATAGGTATTGGCCGCCAAGACAGCCATGCTGCTGATGATTAGCAAATAGAAGAATATCGGAAGTTTCAAACTACCCAGGTAGGGATTCAATACTGACAATACAAAAGCCGCAATCAGGCCAAGCAGCACCAGCGCTACCAATGCAGGAAGGGCTTGTGTTGATTTCAGGCTGTTCAGTTTGAGCAGCTGAATACCATTACACACATGTGTACCGATAAATGCCAGCATACCAATCAGGAAAAAAATTTCGCCGGAGCGGGTCAGAAACAGGTCACCCAAAAAAGAGAAAACCAGTGCTGCGAAAACCCATTTTTTGGAAGAAACGCTGTCTGACTGGCTCCCAGCGGCATAAAGGAACAGTATCAGTACCGGTAGCAGCAAGAGTTTTGTAATTGTTCTGCCCAAATCGTTCCCTGCATAGATGAATGCGCAGTGCAGGAATAAAATCAGCAGGAATAAATAGATGATATTGTTTTTATAGGTAGCCATGAGCCAATTTCAGACAAAGAAATAGAAATAACCGTTCCTGACAAACTGATGGATATTAAATCTGTTAAATCAATCCTAACAAGGAGCTGCAATGTGTTATTTATTCCTGAAAGATTACTTTTGCAGCATGTTATCACCAGAAGAAGCGGCTTTTTATCATTTCTGGTCAATGAACCGGGAAAAACAAAAAACGGCTCTCCGACCCTTGATTGTAGGCCTGTCGGGCGGATTGGGCATGGGAATCCTGGTCATACTTGTACTGGCATCAGGCTGGTACCAGCGGGCAAATATGGTGGCTAATTCCTGGATGAGTTCGGTAGTGCTGGTATTGGCAATCGGCATTGCTTCGGCAGGGATGGCCCTGCTTTACCGGAAATTCAGGTGGGAAATGCAGGAACAACGCTATCTTGAACTTAAAGCAAAGAAAAAAAATATTGAAAATCAGGCATAAAAGCAGCTTAAACAATTAAAACAAAGTCTTATTAAAAAAATGTACATGAAAAAAATCTTCGGACTAATACTGGTTATTTCTTTGTCTATCTTAGTTGACTCCTGCGGAAAAACCTCCGATGGGGGCTGTCAACCGGCATCCATTGCTTCAGAAAATGCACAAATGGTGGCTTATTGTACCGCCAATGGCATTAATTATCAAACAGATCCCAGTGGTTTATTATATGAAATCATTTTACCCGGTTCAGGGCTATCACCAAATTCTACTTCCACCATTGCTGTCGTTTACACAGGTAAACTGTTGAATGGTACTACTTTTGATGCAACTTCCAACCCTATTCAACTAAGCCTGTCCAGTGTAATTGACGGATGGAAAATTGGCCTGCCACTAATCAAAAAAGGGGGCAGAATCAAACTGATTATCCCTTCAGCCCTTGCTTATAGCTGTGCGGGTGCAGGAAACACCATTCCACCCAATACTCCCCTGTTTTTTGACGTAACACTGACCGACGTTAAATAATAAAAATAGCTAATACATCAAACTGCCCGAATAACCTGCAGTTTGATGTATTGGTAATCCTGCAACCAGGGGAGCCGGCAGGGCTATTTTACCCTTGTTTTCCATTATTGGCCAATCTGAACTTCAGATAACAGATTTCATTCCCATTCCCCTATCTTTGCCGCTCTAAAAAAATTTGTAAACCGTTACTAATATGCAACTGAAAGGTTTAGTGCGATTTTTTGCGATTGCTTTGATACTCATTTGTCTGTATCAGTTATCTTTTACCTGGCTTGTAAAAAGCCACGAAAGTGAAATGGAAAAAAAGGCCGATACCTGGCTGAAAAAATTCCCCAGTCCTGAAACCAAATATCCCGGAAACAAAGAATTACAGGCAGTTTATGCCGATAGTCTTTCTGACCTGAAAAAGGATAGATTAAAGCGTTTGCTGGATAGTACCAAGGACAGCAAATTAGCCTTTGGTTTAACTACTTACCGCAGTGCGAAAGAGAAAGAACTGATGCTGGGTCTGGATCTGCAGGGCGGTATGAGTGTAACCATGGAAGTAGGGCTGGATGGGCTGATTAAGTCATTGGCCAATTATACCAAAGATGTTCAGTTTAACCAGGCTTTGAACAAAGCCGTTCAGATCAAAGCCAATACCAGTGCTGATTTGATTTCTTTGTTCCGCGATGAATTGAAAAAAGTGAATCCTTCGCTGAAACTGGCGCCATTCTTTGCTTCACGCAGTAACGGTAAAGTAAAATTTGACGCTTCTGATGATGCAGTGGTTACTTATTTGAAAGAGCAGGCAACCATTGCTTTCAATACTACTTACCGTATTTTAAGAACAAGGATTGACCGTTTTGGGGTAGCATCTCCCAATATCAACCCGGATCCTGCCAAGGGCTATATCAGTATTGAACTGGCAGGTGTAACAGATAAGGAAAGGGTAAGGGCATTTTTACAGTCTACTGCTAATCTCCAGTTTTTTGAGGTATATACTTTTGAAAGCAAGGAATTGCAAAACGGGATCGTTGCTGCTGATAAAGCTGCTGAAGATTACCTGAACGGTAATGGCTCCAAAGCAAGCGATACAGTTGCTGCCGCTCCTGCGGTCCTGAAAAAAGATAGCACCGGTGCTGCGGCAAAAACAGATACCGGCAAAACAACTTCTATTTCTTCCCTGGCCAAGAATACGGCTAAAACAGGTGCCAAGACAGATACGGCCAAAGCCAATGCCAACAAGAACCCTATCGCAAGGCTGATTCAGTTTTCACAACCATATGCAGGTACTGATGGCAAAACCATCTATCCGGCAGCAGTGGGCTATATCCCGTCTAAAGACACGGGTACGCTGAATGACTATTTGCGCATGGATCTTATTAAAAACAAGTTCCCTGCCAACCTGGTATTCATGTATGGTAAAACAGAAGTGAATGATCCCAAGGTAAAAGATATCCTTACCCTATATGCCATCAAAACACTGGATAATGGCCAGGCTGAATTAGGTGGCGAGGGCATTAGTGCATCGCAGGATTATGACGAACGTGGTCGTATTGCCATCAAGATGAATATGGACAAAGTGGGCACGAATATCTGGGCAAAAATGACTGCCCGCAATGTGGGCAAACCAATTGCAGTGGTGCTCGATAACTTCGTGTATTCTGCACCAAATGTAAATGAGCCTATTACAACCGGTAATTCTCAGATAGCCGGCAATTACACCATTAAGGAGGCCCAGGACCTGGCACAAATACTGGAAAGCGGTAAACTGCCTGCTCCTGCCAAAATCATACAGGAACAGCAGGTAGGACCTACATTGGGTAAACAATCCATCAAGGGTGGTGCCCTCTCCTTCCTGATTTCATTCATCGTGATTTTTGCTTTAATGCTTATCTACTTTAATACAGGTGGATGGGTTGCCAATATTGCATTGATTCTGAACTTATTGTTTACCATCGGTATTTTAAGTGCCTTAGGTTTCACCTTAACTGCTCCCGGTATTGCCGGATTGGTACTAACCGTAGGTCTTGCAGTAGATACCAACGTAATTATTTTCGAACGTATCAAAGAAGAACTTACAAAAGGCAAGAGCTACCAGAATGCAGTCAACGATGGCTACAAACGCTCACTCTCTCCTGTTTTGGATGCGCACGTTACCACCCTGCTCACTGCCATGATTCTGGCATATTTCGGATTGGGGCCCGTACTGGGATTTGCTACCACGCAAATCATTGGTATTCTGCTGTCGCTGTTCTGCGGTATCCTGGTATCCAGGTTAATTACCGATTTCTACATGAGCAAGAATCGTCACTTTGAATACTTTACGGCTATTTCCAGAAGAATCTTCAAACATGCTTCTTTCAAATTCATTGAATACAGGAAATATGCCTATGTTTTATCCATCATCATTTTTGGTTTGGGTATCAGCACTTTCTTCAGGGATAATGCATTTGATGAGGGTGTTGAATTTGCAGGTGGAAGAAGCTATACCATCAAATTTGACAAAGCTGTTAATGAGGACCAGATCAGGGATGAGTTGAAAACAGAGTTTGGTGAATCTGTCATCATCAAAACCGTAGATGTAAAAAACCAAATCAATATCACTACTTCCTATAAAATCAAGGAAACCGGCAGCAATATCGATTCTTTGGTAGAGAAGAAATTGTTCAATGGTTTGAAAAATCATTTACCTGCCGATATCAGCTTTACTGATTTCGAAAAGAATTACAAGCAGGGATCCCAAACAGTTTTACCCACTATTTCGGACGACCTGAAAACGGGTGCCAAAAAAGCGGTAATCTTTGGTATCATTGTAATTTGCCTGTACATCTTTATCCGTTTCCGCGACTGGAGATATTCACTGGGAACCATTTTCTCCCTTTTACACGATGTATTTGTAACCCTGATTGTATTCAGTTTCGCACGTAAAATTGTTCCTTTCCCATTGGAGATTGACCAGCATTTTATTGCGGCTGTATTAACCGTTATTGGATTCTCCATGAACGATACGGTAATTGTATACGACAGGATTCGCGAAGACAGTTCATTGATGAAGGGAGCCGACAATGCAGCAGTGATTAACCGTGCGATTAATGAAACATTAAGCCGTACGATTATGACATCTTTAACCGTATTTCTGACCATCTTAATCCTCTTCATCTTTGGCGGAGAAGTAACCAGGGGCTTTGCCTTTGCCATGCTGGTTGGAGTAATTACCGGTACCTACTCTTCTATCTTTGTAGCAGCACCTGTATTGGTAGACTTTGCCAAGAACAGACCACTGGGAAAAAAGAGTTCGGCAGAAAACAAAAAGTAAATTTACACCGATATATGTAAAAGCCTGTAATTGAATAAATTACAGGCTTTTTAACTTGATCTGTCTATTTTTTTCAGCGGCTATATTTAACAAATGGTTCATCCAAAGCAGCCTAACTTCGCGGTATTGAAGTGAATAACTACAAAAAATATATTGTCCGTTTTATTACGCTGGTTGTAGCCATACAGCTATTGAACCTCAGCATTTATGCCCAGGATTTTAAACCCATTTATACGGCAGTCAATTCAACGGAAACGAATATTACCGAAACAATTTTCGAGTATATTTTCGAAGTTGTTTTTGATCAGAAGAATGCCATTCCCGAGCAGTCGCAGCACCACAAGGACCTCCATTTTCATAAGCATATTTCATTCAAAGCCATCGGCATCAGCAAACTTTTTCCGCTGCCTGCCCTTGTGAATACCAAATCTGCAGTTCTGATTCCACTAAGTGAATCCTTTGCTTATATGTACAAGCAGGAAATTAACCCGCCCCCTCCCAAATCAGCCTGATTTCCTCCTTTTTTGATGATGCATTAATCATCTTTTCTTTTCTGTTTTTTAAAACATAGGTATGTTATTGAATAATTTATTCTTTGGAAAAAGGGTATTGAAACCTGTTCTATTCCTGGGTCTTTTTATTGTGCAAG
>JBDKLG010000031.1:0-4198 GCA_039795695.1 Bacteroidota bacterium | reverse complement strand
GTTGATGTTTTATTCGGCAGTATACTGGGCTCTTTTATCGGATACTTTTCTGCACGATTTTTCAGAGATAAAATAGGGTTAACATTGCCCCTTAGCAATGCTTGATTATGCTGTCTGACCGAAATTTTAAACTGATCATCGGGTTATGTACCGTTACCTATTTGCTGGGAATATTTTTTATTCCTTTGATGGATATTGATGCTTCTCAATATGCATCCATCAGCAGAGAAATGCTGGAGCGAAAAAGCTTTTTGCAGGTCTTCGACCTGGGATACGATTACCTGGATAAACCCCCCATGCTATTCTGGTTATCGGCACTGAGTATGAAAATACTGGGCGTGCATGATTGGGCCTATCGCTTTCCCTCTTTTTTATTTGCATTGCTGGCTATATATGCAACCTATCGGTTGGCCCGCCTGTTTTACCAAAAAGAAATTGCCCAATTAAGTGCCATGGTACTCGCTTCTTCCCAGGCAATGTTTTTAATTACCCAGGATGTTCGCTGCGATACCATGCTGATGGGCTGGGTCATTTTCAGCATCTGGCAAATGGCGGCATGGTACCAGACAGGCAAATGGAAATATTTTTTTGCGGCATTTATTGCCATAGCCTGTGGTATGATGACCAAGGGCCCAATAGCACTGATGGTGCCCGCATTTGCATTTGTACCACATTTCATGCTGAAGCGTGAGTGGAAACAATTGTTCCGGTGGGAATACCTGGTAGGCGTTTTAATCATTGCTGTTATGTTGCTTCCCATGAGCTGGGGCCTGTACCGGCAATTTGATTTACATCCCGGAAAACTGATCAATGGGGTGCCCATTCAATCGGGGCTCAGGTTTTATTACTGGACACAAAGTTTTGGCAGGTACACCGGCGAAAATGTATTCAATGAAATGAACCATTTTACTTTTTTACTGGAAAATATGCTCTGGAGTTTTTTACCCTGGATATTTTTATTTCTGATTGGGTTATTTTTCAATGTCAAAAACATCGTTCAACAAAAGTTTAGGCTTTCCGGAAATGATGAGTGGATTGCTGCAGGCGGATTCATCATCACGTATTTTATTCTGGCCAGAAGCCAGGCACAGTTGCCGCATTATATTTTTGTGGTATTTCCTCTGGCAGCCATAGTCACCGCAAAATTTTTATTCAGGCTGGTATTTACGGAAGAATTGCGGAAATGGAAAAAACCATTGCTTGTTTTTCATGCCATCGTTTTTGCTTTGCTGCTGGTAGCCGCTATCATCCTGCAGGCATGGGCATTTCCACTAACGGGAGTCAACCGGTTATTGGTGCCATTGATAGGGGTAATAAGCATCGTAAATTTCCTGGGTATTCTGTTCAGAAACAATTTCAAGCAGACAAGGCTGATAGCCCTGCTTTGCACGACCACCCTTGCAATCAATATGTTGCTGAGCATTCATTTTTATCCCAATGTGCTCAGGTTTCAGTTGGGAAATGATGCGGCAACTTTTATTGCCGGCGAAAAACTGCCCAAAGAAAAAATCAGCTTATACGGTATTCACGAAGGCAGGGCCCTGCATTTTTATGCCGCAAATATTTTCCAGACAAAAACAGCTGTTACGGCATTTAACACGGATGAATTCGTACTTACCAGCAAAGACAGCCTTGCCCTATTCCTCTCAAAATTTCCGGAGGCAAAAATATTGCACGAAGGCCCGCATTTTGGGGTAACGGCACTTTCGCTTCCTTTCCTCAATCCCCATACCAGAAACCAAGAAGTTCCCAAATATGTGATTCTCAGCCTCAGTGGCAAACGATAATCCGTATTTCACTGGTATTGATTAGATTTGAACCATATTATGACCGAAGTAATTATTTTATTGGTATTGATTGTGATCAACGGACTTTTTTCCATGTCTGAAATCGCATTGGTATCTGCCAGGAAAGCCCGTTTGGAAGCCCAGGCAATAAAAGGAGATGTTGATGCCAAACGCGCATTGAAACTGGCCAACCACCCGGAAACATTTTTATCAACCGTTCAGATAGGCATTACTTTAATTGGGGTACTTACCGGTATTTATTCCGGAGATAGTTTCAAACTGCCTTTGCAGAAATGGCTCGAAGGTTTTGAAATCATCAAACCCTATAGCAATACAATTGCCACTACCTTAATAGTAATTGTACTTACCTATCTGTCGCTGGTATTGGGCGAGCTGGTACCAAAAAGAATCGGATTGAGCAGTCCTGAAAGAATTGCCAAATCAGCAGCCGGCCCCATGCGCATCATCTCCATCATTACATTTCCCTTTATCTGGTTACTCGGCATTTCCACAACGGCTATTATGCGCTTATTAAATATCAAGTCAAATGATAACCAGGTTACCGAGGAAGAAATCAAAGCGATAGTAAGTGAGGGAACAGAACACGGCGCCATTGAAGAAGTTGAACAGGATATTATTGAAAGGGTTTTTCACCTGAGCGACAGAAATATCACTTCCTTAATGACGCATAGAAGCGATATCCAATGGATTGAAGCATCATTGACCGTAGGAGAAGTCAGGAAAAATATGAGTGAGGTACTGCATTCCATTTATCCTGTTTGTGAAGAAGATATCGACCATATCAAAGGAGTTGTTTCGATCAAGGAACTTTTCTCTGCGAATGCAGCCACATCCGTATTGTCGATAATCGGCGAAGCCATGTATGTGCCCGAAAACAATACAGCTTACCAGGTACTCGAGAAATTCAAGCAAACCAAAATTCACCAGTGTTTTATTGTGGATGAATATGGAAGCGTACAGGGCCTGATGACGCTCAACGATATACTGGAAGCCATCGTAGGCGATATACCTCAGGAAGAAGACGAAGACCACCAGATTGTTGAAAGAGCCGATGGAAGTTTTCTGGTAGATGCCCAGATACCCTTCTATGATTTTCTTTCCAGGTTTGATAAAACAGAATGGATGATGGAGGGCGACCAGGATTTTGATACACTCGCAGGATTCATCATACACGAACTTGAAAAAATACCCGGTACCGGCGATACCATGCAATGGAAAATATTCAATTTTGAAATTGTAGACATGGACAACAGGCGGATTGATAAAGTACTGGTGTCAATCAAGACCGAAACGGAAGGCTGAATTTGCACCCTTTAATCCAAAAAGCTGTTAACCATTTTCTGCTCAGAACTCAAATACCGTGGCATTTTTCGGATAATCCAATTTGTAACTCTTATCCTGTCCCTTGCTTTTTACATGAAAAATATTTGATTGGGTCTGCTCAAAATCATAGAGTAAAGTACATTCAACAGCAAGGCTTTTAAGTTCCGGTATGCGGGTCACTTCAAAATAAGTCCAAATACTTTCCTCCTGAATTTCATGCCCAACATAATTTAATGCAACCGACTGCCCGTTTGCTTTTAAACGCAGGTTTTTACTGATGTACTGGTTTATCTGCCTATCCAGTAAAGCCTTGTCGGCAGGATGCAGGATATCGATTCTTGCGGTATTATTTTTTTGCAGCGTTTTTTCCAGGTCTGCACTAAAAATGCGCACACTTACTTCAATTTCAGCAGTTTTTGCATTATGATTTATTTCTATAACAGAAACAAAAAACGGGTGCATGACCGATAGCAGTCCGCCCAAAAGCCATTGAACCATTATATTTACCATTCGACCATGATTTTTATGCTGCTACAAATGTCCTGATTAAATTGAATAATCGTTTATGAATGATTTCCGGCTTTATTTTGAAATTGGCTTTCGGCATATTGCCGATCTGCGGGGCATTGACCATATCCTCTTTGTAATGGCCCTCTGCCTTCGTTACCAGTTTGCCGATTGGAAAAAAGTATTGATACTGGTTACCGCTTTTACCATCGGGCATTCTATAACACTGGCACTCAGCGTGCTTAACCTGATTCACTATTCAACCAAATGGATTGAATTCCTGATCCCTGTCACCATCCTGCTTACAGCCTTGAGCAATGGCTTTGTGAAGAAATTCAATTTCAAAGCACGCTTTCCCTTGATATATTTTCTGGCCCTGTTTTTTGGGCTCATTCATGGTCTTGGCTTCAGCACTTACCTGAAAAGCTTATTGGGAAAGGACCAGAATGTGATTGCCCAGCTCTTTGCCTTTAACCTGGGGCTGGAAGCGGGGCAAATACTGATAGTTACCGGTATTTTAATGATTACACTTATATTCGTAACCATTTTTAAATGCAGCC
>JBDKLG010000030.1:0-3335 GCA_039795695.1 Bacteroidota bacterium | reverse complement strand
TGTTATGGAAAAAACTGATTAGTTAGCTAAATTCCCATCAAAAAGAGGCTAAAAAATTACTGGAAGAAGTGGTAAATATCAATAGCGGAACCCTGAACAAAGCTGGCGTAAGAAAACTGGGTGACCTGTTTGCCAGGGAGTTTGCCAAAGCAGGATTCACTACCGAATGGGTTAGCCTGCCCTACTCCTTAAACAGGGCGGGCATTTGGTAGCGACCAGAAAGGGTAAAAAAGGCAAAAAACTATTCCTGATTGGGCATCTTGATGCGGTTTTTGAGCCGGATATACCGCCCGGGCCGTTTACGCTTATAACGACTCCACAGCCACAGGTCAGGGAGTAAGTGACCTGAAAGGAGCTGATCCCCAGGCCAATGGGGAGGAGATATATCGTATATTGCAAAATATGTGGATGGCATTGATGGTCCTGGTGCATCCGGCAGAAGTGCCATGCAGCAGGAGAAACCATCAATCTGAAAGATTTTCCGGTATTAATTCAACGTGCGGCTATTTAAATTTATCGTTTAACACCTATTGAATAATTCAAATTATGAAAAACAAACGCCTTGGCTTTTTTTCCAAAATCCTTATCCTGGTTGCATTTGCAGGCTCTTGCAATAGTTTATCTGCTGCAGAAAAAAGGGACTATTTTGAAATCAAAGTGTACAAACTAACCACAAACGAGCAGGTTAAAAAAGTGGACGAATTTCTTGAAATAGCTTATTTACCTGCTTTGCACAAAGCCGGTATACCCAAAATAGGTGTATTTCATCCAATTGGAAATGATACAGCGGTCGATAAAAAAATATATGTATTTATTCCCATTCGTTCATTGGAAAAACTTTCTGTGGTGGAAGACCTGCTGCTAACAGACCCTGAATTGATCAAAGCAGGAAATGACTATTGGAATACGGCTTTCGATAAAGCGGCCTATCAGCGCATTGAAACAATCGTATTAAAAGCATTCCCCCTCATGACAGGTTTTTCTGTTCCCAATCTGAGTGGGAATAAGACCGACCGTGTTTATGAACTGCGCAGTTATGAAGGAGCTACTGAAAAGTTGTACCGGCAAAAGGTAAAAATGTTCAATGAAGGAGGGGAAATTGCACTTTTTAAACGACTCAATTTTAATGCGGTCTTTTATGCCGAAGTGGTAGCAGGCAGCCACCAGCCCAACCTGATGTATATGACCAGTTTCAACAGCAGGGCAGATAGGGATGAACACTGGAAACAGTTTGTAGCAGACCCGGAATGGGTCAAATTAAAAGCGATACCCGAATACCTGAATACTGTTTCCAAAAATGAGCAGCTATTACTGAACCCGGCCAGTTTTTCTGAATTATGATGCTTTCCTTTTAAGCATTAAACTATCGATCAAGCTTTCGTAAACAGGCTATTTACTTGGGTTTGGCTGCTTTGAGTGCCCGGAACATTTCCACAAAATCCTGTTCATAGGAAAGCGCCGTTATTACCGTTGCCATTCTTTTGGCCCGGGCCTGATCACTTTTTACCCCTCCCATCCACTTGATAAAATAGTTTCTGTGGGAAGGTTTTAACTGATGATAAAATGCTTTGGCTTTGGGCTCATCATCCAAACATTCCATAAATCCATCGGGGGGCTGTAAAGGGTTATCATCTACTGATAACTGAAGTGCAAGCATCCCTCCCTTTTTTTTATGAATCCCTTTTCGCATGGCAGCATTCAGTGGCAGAATAAAACTTCCTCCGCCCATGGGCAGAATCGCTACGCCCGAAATCGCATACTGGTCCAGTTTGCCTTTAACCCTGAAGGATTTTCTGTTACCGGGCTTAAGCTGTACGGCAATATCAGCGGGCACTTCCACATAGGTCCAGCCGGTTTTTTCGCCCAGTTCACCAAACTGTTTGATAGTTGTTGAATACTTAACCATAAAGGGTAATACGTTGCATACAAGGCTTACTTAATTCCAGACTTTAAGGTACAAAAAAGTTTAGTGAATATGTTTAATAAAAAAACCGGTAATCCTTACCGGTTTTTACAATAATGCTATCCGCTATTGTACTATTCCTCATTTCTGAAAACCACTACCCCATCAAAAACATCTACCAGTACTTTTTTTGTTTTATCGATATCACCTGCAAGAATTCGTTTACTGAGTGAATTGATGATTTGTTTTTGGATCAGCCTTTTCAGTGGCCTTGCACCAAACTGCGGGTCATATCCTTGTTCAGACAGGAATTCCAGTAAGTAGTCGCTGTATTGAAGATCAATACCGTTTTCCCTGACCATTTTTTGCAATTCTGCCAGCTGTATTTGTACAATTCCCATGATTTGCTTTTTCATCAGGGGGCTGAACATGATTATTTCATCTACCCTATTCAGAAATTCGGGCCGAATGGTTTGCCGCAAGAGGTTCATTACTTCGCCTTTTGCTTTTCTGGTAACCTCTTCTACATTGTTTTCATCCACTTTCTCAAATACATCCTGAATCAAATGGCTGCCGATATTGCTTGTCATAATAATGATGGTATTCTTGAAATTAACCACTCTTCCTTTATTATCGGTCAGTCTTCCATCGTCCAGCACCTGTAATAGTACATTCCAGACGTCCGGATGTGCTTTCTCGATTTCATCAAGCAATACCACACTATATGGTTTTCTTCTCACTGCTTCGGTTAATTGCCCTCCCTCATCATAACCCACATATCCCGGAGGTGCCCCTACCAATCTTGAAACAGTATGTTTTTCCTGGTATTCACTCATATCGATCCTGGTCATCATGGCCTCATCATCGAACAGGTATTCAGCCAGTGCTTTCGCAAGTTCTGTTTTACCCACACCGGTTGTTCCAAGAAAGATAAATGAGCCAATGGGTTTTTTGGGATCCTGCAAGCCGGCACGGCTCCTGCGAATAGCATCGGCAACAGCCGAAATGGCTTCTTCCTGACCAACCACCCTGTTGTGCAATTCATCTTCGAGCTGTAATAATTTTTCCCTTTCACTCTGCAGCATTTTTGTAACCGGTATTCCTGTTGCCTTGGCAATATTTGCTGCAATATCTTCTGCATCCACTTCTTCTTTCAGCAAACGCTTATCAGTAGAAGCTTCGATCTGTTCTGTTAGTTGAAGAATCGTCGCTTCCTGGTCTTTTATTTTGCCATAGCGTATTTCAGCAACTTTCCCGTATTCACCATTTCTTTCTGCCTGGTCTGCCTGAAGCTTTAATTCTTCAATAGCCGCTTTGGCATTCTGCACTTTTTCTACCAGTTCTTTTTCCTGTTTCCATTTTGATTTAAGTGTATCCCTTTCAACAGTGAGGTTACTGATTTCGATATTGAGCTCCTTTAATTTCACCTCAT
>JBDKLG010000029.1:0-2779 GCA_039795695.1 Bacteroidota bacterium | reverse complement strand
ATCAATGTAACAGAATTACACAAACTGGAAAGGGTTACAGACGGCGCAGAAGTATACGCGAGGATTCATGAAGCAGACGATGGCGATAAATACCAGCAGATGGTTCAGGTAAAAGCAAGATATTTGTCTGAGTACTGTACCGAACAATTTATACAGTCCATTTAATATGGTGAAATCAGCCACAAGCGGACCGGGCTTTCGCATTGCATTTCTCAGCTGGTGGGTTATCTGGGCTTTTATACAGGCCATGGTTATCAGCAGCTATGGTATTACTGCTTCAATCAGCCTGGTGGATGGCTTTCTTTCAAATTTTCTGCTCGCAGCTTTTTGTCTGCTCATTGTAAACAATATGAAATACTACCTGCCGCAAAAAGAAAGGTACTGGTATGTATTGATCATGAGTATTGGACTAAGTGCTTTGTGGTTATTGTTGCTGAGAGCCTCTTTACAGTTTTTCTTTAAAAACGAAGCGGCTTATTTCCAGGTCATTTCCAATTCACTATCCATTCGTTTTGTTTTCGGTTTTCTGATGATTGGATGTGTGGCTGTGATGAGTATTCTTTGGTATACCCTGCAGGAGCAGCAGGAAGCCAATAAAAGAAAAGAAGCAGCAGAACAGATGACCAAAGATGCAGAGTTATTCAGGCTCAGGCAGCAATTGCAGCCACATTTTCTTTTCAACAGTTTAAATTCCATCAGTGCCTTGGCAGGAACCAACCCTGAAAAAGCCAGGCATATGATTCAGCAACTATCTGATTTTTTAAGGGGTACTTTAAAAAGGGATGACCAGCAAATGGTTAGCCTGGAAGAAGAACTCAAGCACCTGGCACTGTATCTTGATATTGAAAAAGTACGATTCGGCAAGCGTTTGACTACCCTGATACAGGTAGCTGAAAATTCCTCAAAAGCAATGATACCAACGCTTTTACTGCAGCCAATTGTAGAAAATGCCATCAAGTTTGGCTTATATGACACCATCGATGAAGTGGCAATCACACTTACCGCAAATAGGCAGGGGCAGCAATTACTGATCAGCATTACCAATCCATTTGATCCCGAAACCGCAGTATTTGTGAAGGGTACCGGATTTGGTTTAAGCTCTATCCAAAGAAGGCTTTTTTTACTTTTTGCACGACATGATTTACTCACAACATCCCACCTGAACAACATTTATACCACTACTTTACTGATACCACAATTCAACCATGAAAGCAATAATCATTGATGACGAAATTCTTGCCAGATGCCTGGTAAAAGAATACCTGCAGCAATACCCTGAAATTGAAATTGTGCAGGAATGTGAAAATGGTTTTGAGGGAATCAAAGCCATCCAGCAATACCAGCCCGACCTGGTTTTCCTGGATATTCAAATGCCTAAAATTACCGGGTTTGAAATGCTTGAACTAATTGAGAGCCCCCCTTCAGTAATATTTACAACAGCTTTTGAAGAATTTGCCATGAAAGCATTTGAATCGCAGGCAATTGATTATTTGCTCAAACCCTTCAGCAAGGAAAGATTTGATAAAGCCATCCAGAAATGGAAATCGCAATCTCCGTCAGATAGAAAAGATCAACTGCAAAAAATATTGGACCTGGGTGCTGCAGGCCATTCGCAACAAAACCGTATTGTGGTAAAAGACAATACCAGGATTAAAATAATTCCCGTTTCACAGGTTCATTACCTGGAAGCAGCAGACGATTATGTGAAAATTCATACGGCAGAAGGGGTATTCCTGAAAAATAAGACCATGGGGTATTTTGAGCAAACGCTTGAATCCCAGAATTTTGTGCGGATTCACCGGTCTTATATCATCAATGTTCAATTGATTACCAGGATCGACCCTTATGAAAAAGAAAGCCATCTGGCTGTATTGAGTATTGGCGTAAAACTTCCTGTAAGTAAGTCGGGGTATCAAAAACTGAAGCTGTTACTGGGTATTTAACTCTCCCATTCAGTAAGGCTGGCGGCGGATTCTTTTTGGCGGTTGATTTCTTCAACAATTGCGGGAATGCGCAGAAAGTCGCGCGATTTGTCTAAAAAATAATCGGCACCCAGCATCATACACTCGTCTCTGAATCCGGAGAAAGTATGGTTGGTGAGCATGATTACTACCGGACGATTCTGCGTAGGCAGTTCATTCATTTTACGCAGCATTTCAATCCCTCCCATTCCGGGCATATTAACATCCAATACCATGATATCCGGCTGAAATCCATTCAATACTTCCAATCCCTCTTCCGCGCTGGTAGCAGATTCGGTAGCGTATAGATTAGCTGAACCCGATAAGAGTGATTTGAGTTGCTGTAGTATCATCACGGTATCATCAATCAACAACAGTTTCAGTGGGCTGCTTTGCATAATCTTTTTATTAGGTCAAAATTAGCAGAACAGTAAGCTGAAAATTGTAAGACAGCCAACAAAAAACAAGTAGTTAATCAACTACTTAACTGTTTTTAGAAGAAAGATGCTTCAGTTGCAAGGCTGAAAACAAAATTGCCTTACAGATGCTGTAAGGCAATTTCTTTACGCAGATTCCCTGGTTTTTCTAGGAGAATAACTCACAATTATTTTGGCAAGCAATCGTAAATTAATTGGTTTATCAAGGA
The DNA here is from genome assembly GCA_039795695.1 of Bacteroidota bacterium. Taxonomy (GTDB): domain Bacteria; phylum Bacteroidota; class Bacteroidia; order Chitinophagales; family Chitinophagaceae; genus Sediminibacterium. The sequence continues at coordinate 172 of JBDKLG010000029.1, read as the reverse complement.
TTTGGAATTGCCTGAAAAGATGGATTCGTTGAATACAGTTTCCAAGTAACCCAGCAAATAACGGGAGTTTTTACGAACATTAAAATAGTTTAATATTTCAAATCTGTAGTAAAAAGACTACTTATTTAAAAAATATTGTTCATAATGGCATATTTCACCAGATCGGCATTAT
>JBDKLG010000028.1:0-5175 GCA_039795695.1 Bacteroidota bacterium | reverse complement strand
AAATGCATACCTGCAGTTCGTGCATGCCCTACACCCTGCTTGGTTTCCAGCAGTACCTGAACGCCCAGGCTTTTCAGCAAGGCAGCAGTTCCATCAGTAGAGTTATTGTCCACAATTAGTAATTCTACCGGATAGTCGGTATTGGTATTGGCGAGGGAGATAAGTGTGTGTAAAATACCTTCCTCCTCATTCCATGCAGGAATAACCACAGTTACCAGGGGATTTGCTTGTGTAAATCGGCTTAATTGCAGCTTGAGTGCCTCTTTTTCCGAAGGGGAATAATCACTTATCCGAAGCGATTGCCGCATAATTTTTTTTACCCAATCAGGCAATTGAAAGTGTAGCATCTTAGGCTAAGAATTGGCTGTATATAAAGTTACCGAATATTTTACCGAAACAATTAAAATAATACAATTTCAAAAGAAGCAAAACAGATAATATTCGATAAATTGTATCATCTAAATACATAAAACAGAAATTATGAACTGGTTGGAAATTTGTTTCTGGATTTCTATTGCAATTGTATTTTATGCATTTCTGGGGTATGGTATCCTGTTATATTTATTGGTTCTTCTGAAAAGGAAGCTGGTTGCTAAAATACCAGCTAAAACAGCATTATTTGAGCCTGAGGTCACGCTTGTAATTCCCTGTTTTAATGAAGCAGATATTATGGAAGGGAAGATAGCCAATTGCAGGCTGTTGGATTATCCGGCAGATAAGTTGAAGCTGGTATTCATAACAGATGGCTCAACCGATCAGTTTCGTGCCGTGCTGGAGAATCATCCGGATATCAAGTTATTACATGAAGACAGGCGTGCAGGAAAAACAGCAGCCGAAAACAGGGTGATGCGTTATGTGGAAACTCCAATTGTTATATTTTCTGATGCCAATACCTTATTGAATAAAGAAGCGGTCAGAAATATCGTGGTTCATTTTGCCGATGAAAAAGTGGGCTGTGTATCTGGTGAGAAAAGAATTTTAACAGATGCAGCAGATAGCGCCAGTGCGGCGGGAGAAGGAATTTACTGGAAATATGAGTCTCTTCTTAAAAAACTTGATTCAGAGTTATACAGTGCTGTTGGGGCAGCCGGAGAACTGGTAGCATTCCGTTCATCACTGTATAAAGACTTGCCTGAAGATACCCTGTTGGATGATTTCATGCAATCTATGCAAATGGCTGCCAGAGGGTATAAGATAGTCTATGAACCCGAAGCTTATGCAGCAGAAACCGCCAGCGCCAATGTAAAAGAAGAATTAAAAAGAAAAGTAAGGATAGCTGCAGGCGGTTGGCAATCGATTCGCCGGTTAAATGGGGAACTAAGGTTTTTCAAAACCCCTTTATTGTTTTTTCAATACATTTCTCACCGGGTATTACGGTGGACGGTTACACCTGTTTTATTGATAGGCATCTTTTTTATGAATATTTCACTTGCGTTGAACGGAAGTTTTTTTTATCAGCTGATCTTGGTTGCACAGCTTATTTTTTATGTTGCTGCGATGATGGGCTATATACTTGAAAACAGAAGAATAAGGTTCAAGCCATTTTTCGTGCCTTATTATTTTTGTGTAATGAATTATGCTGCGCTTGCAGGATTAAAGAGATTTTTATCGGGCAAACAACAGGGGGCATGGGATAAAGCCAAAAGAAAAGTATAATTATTGTTAAATCATTTTTTTAAGTTGCTCAATCACTTTGGGATAAATATTATTCATTTCCTGAATAAGTAAATCCATTTTTTCGCCGGATTGGTGCTGCATAGCCATCATCTCAATCTCTTTGATGACAGACTGAAGGGAACTAATGCAAAGGGTATCAATGGAGGATTTTGTTCTATGCGCAAGGGCTTTTACTTTCACAAGATCTGCATTTTTATAGGCATCGTTTATTTCTGCAATGGAAGCCGGAATTTGCTCAATAAACAAGTCCACCATTTTCTGCATGAATGCAGTATCGCCCCTGCTTATTTCATTCAGATAACTAAGATCGAATAATAATCCGCCATGATTTTCTGGCGCTGTGTTTGTTTGGCCGGCGGGTATGATTTCCTTGTCTAACCATTTTGCACAAATGGTAATTAAATCATTCTCCGTAAAAGGCTTTGAAAGATAATCATTCATGCCCACGGAGATATATTTTTCATGCGATCCCTTAATGGCATTGGCGGTCAGGGCAATAACGGGCAAAGACTCACTGATATTTTCCCTGATCCAGGCAGTAGCTTCTACCCCATCCATCACGGGCATTTGAATGTCCATTAATACAAGGTCGGGTTTGTTCTTTTCCAGGTATTCAATCGATTCTTTTCCATTAATGGCTTCCGTAGTCTCCGCTCCGTGATTGTTTAAAATGGTTGTAGCAACCACACGGTTCATTTCATTGTCATCCACTACCAGAATTTTCTTTCCGGTCAATATCTGTGTGTCTATTTGATCATTGTTAGAAGATGCCAGGTCTGATAGGGTCCCTTTTGTTAATTCAATTGTAAAGTAGATACTGGTACCTGTGTTTTTTTTGCTGGCTACTTTTATCTCTCCTCCCATCAGGCTTACCAATTCCTTGGATATGCTCAGGCCAAGCCCTGTGCCACCATAGCTTCTGGTAATCGTCACATCTTCCTGGGTAAATTTTTCAAATATTTTATCTACATAAGCCTGGTCCATGCCGATGCCGGTGTCGGTCACAATTATTTTCATCAGTTGTGTGTGTGGCCTGTCTTCCAGCAGTTCGCAGGAAAGTGTAACACCTCCTTTCTCAGTAAACTTAATCGCGTTACTAAGCAGGTTGAGGATGACCTGGTTAATCCTGTAGGGATCTCCGATTAATACTTCGGCCAGTTTTTTATCATGAATGGTTGCGTTTAAGCCAATGCCTTTTTCCTCGGCCTTATACATCATTACCTGTAGGGCTTTTTCTATTTCTTCCTTGGGCTTAAATCCAATATTTTCGAGGCTTAGCTTACCTGCTTCAATCTTCGAAAAATCAAGGATATCATTAATGATGATCAGGAGGTTTTCAGCAGCTTTGGTAATGGTGTCATTGTAAAATTTCTGTTTGTCGTTTAATTCCGTTTTAGCCAGCTGATTGGCCATGCCCAGGATAGCATTCATCGGAGTCCTGATTTCATGACTCATATTGGCCAAAAACTGGTCCTTGGAACCCATCAGCTGTTCTGCAAAATTTTTTGCTTTGATAAGTTCATCTTCAACATGCTTTCTGTCGGTAATATCAATCCCATAACCAATCACCATGGTTAACTGGTTCCACTTATCATAAACCGGAACCATTCTTCGCAAATGGGTGACCAGTTTGCCTTCCTGGTTCACAATGGTATCTTCAATCTGAGCAATGGTTCGGGTGCTAACTACCTGGTTGAACATGGCACGCCTTGCTTCTGCACTGGATTTGTCCTTATTCCGGTAAGCCGAATATTCAAAATCATCTTTACCGATAATGTATTTTCGCAATGCTGCGTCTTTGATGGCACCCGGGTTTACGAAAAGGTAGCGGTGCCGGGCATCAAATACGGCAATATCGGTTGGAATGCTGTTTAAGATGCTTTCATAAAATTCCTTTTGCTTATCCAGTTTATCCGTAGCGGTTTTGCGTTCTGTAATATCTGCCATAAAACCCAATACAGATTTTTTTCCGTTAATCATAATGGCCGATACCCCGTAGGTAATATCTATCTCCTGACCGTCTTTTCGAATGGCTTTTATCTCAATGAGTTTATTCAAAATAGGATTCTCACCGGTAAGCACAAAATGATTGATTCTCTCTATATGACTCTGACGTGTGTTTTCCGGAATGATTTTATCGTAAAATTTGTGTCCGATGATTTCTTCAGGAGAAAACCCGAATATTTTTATTGCCATTGGATTCCATTGCAAAACCGTGCCGGTCTCATCCATCAGCAACAGACCATCAATGGAGTGATTAAAAAGGATATTATTGCGGTTTTGAATATCCTGCAGTGATGATTCTGATTGTTGAAGCTTAATGATCTTGATCCTTAAATCCAGCAATTTGATTACCTGCCTGCTAAGTGTTTTAAGCGTCAGTACCTGCGTCTCATTCAAAGTTCTTGGCTGGTGGTCAATTACGCATAAAGAGCCTAAATGGTAGCCCCCTTCCGTTACCAGGGGCATGCCTGCATAAAAAACAACATTGGGATCTCCGGTAACCAGGGGATTGTCGTGAAAACGCTCGTCTTTTCTTGCGTCAGGAACAATCAACATGTTCGGCTGTTCCAGGTTATGTGCACAAAATGCTGTTTCTCTGGAGGTTTCAGAAACGGTTAAGCCAATTTTGGCTTTAAACCATTGCCTGTCTCTGTCAATAAGTGTGACCAAAGAAATGGGCGTTTCACAGATTTGTGAAGCCAGTTTTACAATATCATTAAAATCTTCCTCCGCATCAGAGTCAAGAATCTGCAACTGCTCTAATGCAGCCAAGCGGGCGGCTTCGTTTTGGGGAATAACGGGAATTTTCATTTACTCTTTTCAACTTTACATGGTAACCAAAATTGATTCCGTTGAAAACGACAGGCTGGTTGATTATTGAACAACCAGCTCCTATCTGAGATAACCCAGAATCTTCAGCATGCTTTGTGCGGATTGTTCTTTCGCATAAACCCAGTCAACCAGTTTTCCATTTTTATCCTCTTCTACAATTACATGTTTAGGTGAAGGAATGAGACAATGCTTGATTCCGCCATAACCGCTAATCTGATCCTGGTAGGCACCTGTATGAAAAAAGCCTACATAAAGGGGTTCTTTGTTTTCTTTTTCCAGTTTGTGGTCAGGTGTGGTTAGTTTGGGCAGGAAAACTTCATTGATGTGTTCTTCTGAGTCATAATAATCATGGCTATCGCAGGTGATCCCGCCCAATACTACACGATGGTATTCATTATCCCATTTATTCACCGGCAGCATCAGAAATTTTTCACCAATGCCCCAGGTATCGGGCAGGGTTGTGATAAAAGACGAATCAATCATATACCAGCACTCGCGGTCGTTTTGGATTTTCTGGCCAATAACGCTGTAAATATGCGCCATACTTTCTCCCACTGTAAAGCTTCCGAATTCTGTATAGATATTCGGCATAGGTACTTTTGCCTTGTTACAGGCTTTTTTGATATTCCGAACAATCTCATTAATCATGAACTGGTAATCGTA
>JBDKLG010000027.1:0-11635 GCA_039795695.1 Bacteroidota bacterium | reverse complement strand
ACTTATGAGTATTATGTAAGCGAACCACAACGCAATGACGATTTAAAAGCGATTGGCCCTTTTATACAGGCCTGTATTGCATATGAAAGCCTGGCAAAAAAATAATGATCCAGGTTGGGTAATAACAAACAAGTCTGATTGAAGACCCACACATAAATATTTTCACTACAATTAACAGGATAGTGCAGGATGATTGTTGAGAGAAAACAGGATACTTTGTCTTGTTTATCAAACCACAACGCTGCCATATGAAAAAAAATGCACTGCGATTTGTAGTACTTTTTATTGTATTACCCTTCTCAATTTTCGCCCAGCAAAAGCAAATAAAAGGAACGGTTACCGATAATGCGGGAGCAGGTATTGCCGATGTTACTGTTTCAGTGAAAGGTACTGCCACAAAGGCCAAAACTGATACAAAAGGAGCTTTTGTCATCAATACATCCGGAACAAAATCTGTAGACCTGGTATTTACCCATGTGAATTTTCAGGAAAAAACACTAACTGTTTCCGGTGCTGACGGGTCTGTTTCATTGGAAAAATCTACGAAACAGCTGGATGAAGTTATTGTTGTGGGATATGGCACACAAAAAAAAGGAACTGTAACGGGTGCAGTAAGTACCTTAAAGAATGAAAACCTGCATGAAAGGGCCATCACGCGTATAGATCAGGCATTGGTAGGCCAGCTGGCAGGTGTAACAGTTAAGCAAACAACCGGCGTGCCGGGCAAAGCGTTTAGTATCCAGGTAAGGGGCTCAGGATCAATCAGTGGAGGAAATGAACCCCTTTATGTGATTGATGGTTTTCCACTGGCTGTTAACTCAAGTAATACAGGTAACGGCACTTTTGCAACAGGCAATCCGCTTGACAATATCAATCCAAACGATATTGAAAGTATTGAAGTATTAAAGGATGCGGCTGCAGCAGCCATTTATGGATCAAGGGCATCCAATGGTGTTGTAATGATTACGACAAAAAAAGGCCAGATAGGCAGGGCTAAAATCAATGTAAACACTTATGTAGGATATAACCAGGCGGCTAAAAAACTTGACATGCTGAATGGTCAGCAATGGATAGATCGGGCCATTGAAATCATCGATGCCAATTATATGCGTTTTTATGGAGCGGCGGGTGCAACAACCGCAGACAACAATGCTACCCGTGCCGCTAAGGTTGGATTAGCACCAGGAGCTATTTCAACAGCGTATATGTATGATCCACGCTGGGTACAGCCGGGACATCCGGGCCTCTCATTTTGGGACTGGCAGGATGTAATTGAAAGAAAAGGACTGATGCAGAATCACGAGATTTCAGCGAGTGGGGGAACAGAAGCCATCAAGTACTTTATTTCAGGCAATTATGCCGATCAGAATGGGTATGTCGTAAACCTTGGATATAAATCTTACTCAGCAAGGGCGAATGTAGAATTTACTGCATCCCGTAAACTTAAATTCGGATTAAATATTGCACCTACTTATTCTGTTACACAAGATCCCGGAGTTGAAGGAAAAGATAATATTTTTCACCAGGCATTAAGCATGTCACCCGTTCAGGAAGATTCTGTTGGAGCGTTGCCCAATATCGGCAAAAATGCACAATATGCCTGGAGTAACAGTACCAATGCACCTTTGGGAAAATTGCAGAATAATGTAGGCACTACCAAACGCTACCGTACACTAGCAACTTTATTTGGAGAATATGAAATTATCAAAGGCCTCAATTTCAGAACTTCGGTAAACTTTGACAATACAGACAATGCCACCAATAGTTATGTTCCTTACATCACAACAGGGTCTCAGGCTTCCAGAACTTTCACTGGATCCAATAATATTCTTTCTGCTACTTCAGGGTCTTACAGCAGCTATAGAAGACAGACATTCGTAAATGAAAACACAATAAACTATAGTACGAATTTTAAAGGCATACATAGCTTAAATATATTGGTAGGGCAGTCTTATAATTTCGACAGATTAGACAGAACAGCATTGAATTCAAGTGGCGGTTATACCAGCGCGGTTATTCAAACATTGAATGCCGCCGCTGCAGTAACAGGTAATACAACATCTACACAAAGTGTATTATTATCCTATTTCAGCCGCTTGCAATACGCATATAACGATAAGTATTTATTATCGGCAAGCCTGCGAAGAGACGGTTCTTCCAGGTTTGGATCCAGTAGCCAGTATGGAACTTTCCCCTCTGTTTCTGTAGGATGGCGTATGACACAGGAAAATTTTATGAAATCCCTGCCTGTTTTCAGTAACCTGAAACTAAGGGCGAGTTATGGCGTGAATGGGAATAATAATATAGGCGACTATCCAAGTATTCCCACACTGGGTTCAGGCGGATATGTGTTCGGTACAACTCAGGCAGCGGCAATTGGTCAAACGCCCAATGTATTGGCCAATCCAAACCTGCAATGGGAAAGATCACAGACTTTTAATATTGGGTTTGAATTTGGATTATTCAATAATCGGATAGTTGGATCATTTGATTACTACAATAAGCTAAATACACAATTGCTGTTGAATGTACAGGTTCCGGAAGTTACCGGTTTCCAAACTTACTTAAGCAATATCGGCTCAGTAAGAAATATTGGAGAAGAGTTACAGGTATCCAGCCGTAACCTGATAGGCAAGTTCGAATGGAATACAACACTAAATCTGAGCCATAATGGTAATAAGATCGAATCTTTGGCACCGGGTCAGTCGCAGATCATTATCCCTAACGGGTTTGAAGTGTCAGATCAGATATTGCGTGTAGGATCGGCTTTGAATAGCGTGTATGTATTGAAAAACATTGGTTTTATTACGCAGGATGATCTGAACAAAAAAGTAGCATTGTACAGCACGGGACAAGGTGTAGGAGATATACGCTACGAAGACTTGAATGGGGATGGTGTTATTACGGAGGCAGATAAACAAATCATGGGCCATCCAAATCCGGATTATACCTATGGTATAACCAATACATTCCGTTATAAAGGATTTGACCTGAGTATATTGATACAGGGACAATCAGGTGGTTCCATTTATTCCCAATTGGGCAGAGCGCTTACGCGCCCGGGGCAGGGGGCTACCGACAATGCGCCGGCCTCTTACATGCAAAGATGGTTTTCTCCCGATAACCAGGGAGAAGGAAGATTTGGGAAAGCCTATTCTTTTTACAATTCACCAATTGTTGCGGCAAGTGATTGGTTGTACTCATCTGATTATATTCGGGTAAGAAACATCACGTTGGGGTATAACCTGAAGAACCTGATTAAATCATCCGCCATACAGGGAGCAAGGGTTTATTTCACTTTAGAAAATTTCTTTGGAAAGGATAAATATTACAATGGACTAAATCCTGAATCGGCTAATACGGCCATCAGTTCCAATGGCGCTTACCCTCAGGCCGGAGATTATGGTGGAATGCCATTGGCTAAATCACTCATATTCGGTTTAAACTTTAGTTTCTAATTATTTTAATACAGAGAAAATGAAAAAGATACTTTATATAGCAATTGCCGCAATACTTACTACATCCTGCAGCAAGGAATTAAACCAGATTCCTATTTCTTCTGCAACTACGGCCACTTTTTACCAGCAACCAAGCGATTTTATTCAGGGTACGAATGCGATCTATAACTCACTCAGGGGATACCCTGACAGGCTATTAAACCTTTCTGAAATTCGTTCAGATAATATTTATGGTGTATCCGTGGCTGGTCGCGATTGGGATCCTATCAACAATTTCGCCACCGGTATTGTGCCCAATGTATATGTAGAAGAAGCCTGGAATGCCAATTTCAGCGGAATTTTCAAAGCCAATACCATATTGGACCAGATTGCCAAAAATGGGGCATATGTTGGTTCTGCGGCCCTTTCCAACAGACTAACGGCTGAAGCGAGATTCCTGCGTGCTTTCTATTATTTTGATCTGGTAAAATATTATGGTAAACTGCCAATTATTGATCATCCTGTAGTAGCTACTGAAGCTGTGACCATTACCCGCAGTTCAGTATCAGATGTATATAATTTTATCATGGATGACCTCAAATTTGCTATAGCAAATTTGCCTGCCAATTACAGCGGAACATTCCCTTCCTATACTGCAACAGATGTGGGCCGTGCAACAAAATATGCTGCTGAAGGAATTTTAGCACTGGTATACATGACACGTTCCGGCCCTACCTATAGCATTGAAGGACCTGGTATGGCATCCAATGAATGGAATTTGGCTATGCCCTTGTTACAGGATATTATCAGTAGTGGTTTGTTCACCTTCAATCCCAGTTATTCCAATGTATTTTCTTATACAAATCAAAGCCCTACACCCACAGGTAATAAAGAAGCCATTTTCGATATTATGTACATGAGTGGCCAAAGCCCGGTTCTGGGGGCAACTCATCCATGGATACTCGCTCCACAGAGTTATTTTAATTCATTTGGTAACCCGAATGCCAATGGAAGCCTCGAAATAATTCCGGTTTCTAACAATCTTTTTACTGCTTATGAAACAGGCGATATAAGAAAAGCTTTCACCATCAAGTCCAATGGCTACACTTACCTCGGAAGTACCGAAAACAGGCCTTTCTACAAAAAATACCTGGATACCACAAAAATGCCTACAGCCAGCCGTTTTGACTGGGCAATGAATTTTATCGCTATTCGTTACACAGATATTTTGATGCTGAAGGCAGAATGTATTCTGAAAGGAGCCACTGGTGGTACACAGGCGGATGTTGATTTAATCATCAACCAGGTAAGAACAAGGGCGGGGCTCCCTTCCAAAACAAATTTTACACTCGCACAGTTATATGATGAAAGAAGAAAAGAATTTGCCGCAGAAGGAACGCGCTGGTTTGACTTGCAGCGAAGTGGCAATCTGTTAACAGTAATGAATGCGTGGATCGCAGCAGAAGATATTCAGAAAAGAATCAGCCCGGTAGTGGCTAACTCAATTATCTATCCTGTGCCGCAAACACAGATGGATGCTGCTCCGGGATTGTATTCACAAAACCCGGGCTATTAAAAAGTTTTCGTATGGCAGGCAAGGATCAACAACCGGCAGAGTTCTCTGTCGGTTTGTTGTTTTTAGGAACATGTCTGGTGAACAATACACCCAATTTCTGCTTAAATTGAATGGGAGTTCATAAAATTTACTAATGTACAGACCATAAAATGATTAAAAAAACAGCTTTATTGCTATTTCTTTTTATTAGCACCATTGCTTCTTCACAAAAAAAAGAAGTATATATCTTCTGTTATTTTATTAACAATGGGGCAGATGGGTTGCATTATGCTTTCAGTAATGATGGGCTTGTATGGACTTCACTCAAACAGGACAGTTCATTTTTGACACCCACTGTAAGCAAAGACAAGCTGATGCGCGATCCCTGTATTATACGAGGTAGAGATGGAGTATTTCATATGGTATGGACTGTAAGCTGGAACGCAAAAGGGATTGGATATGCTTCTTCCAAAAACCTCGTTCAGTGGAGTGAACAGCGTTATATTCCTGTGATGGAAAAAGAAGATTCTGCAAGAAATTGCTGGGCTCCGGAAATTACTTATGATGAAAAAAATAAGCAATACATAATTTACTGGGCCACCACCATCAGTGGTAAATACCCGGCAGATACCAATGTGGAGCGAGGATACAATCACCGGATTTATTATACACTTACCAGAAATTTCAAAACATTCAGTCAAACAAAACCCTTATACGACAAAGGTTTCAACGTAATAGATGCAAGCATTGTGCCCGATGGAAATGAGTTTGTCATGTTTTTAAAAGACGAAACAGCAAAACCCGTTGCACAAAAGAATATCCGGACCGCAGTTGCCAAAAAATTAACAGGCGAATATTCAAACCCTTCTCAACCTATTACGGGTAATTATTGGGCTGAAGGGCCTGCAGCCATTAAAATAAAAGGTGAGTGGATCGTTTACTTCGATAAATACAGAGAACATACTTATGGAGCGGTAAGTTCAAAGGATTTGATTAACTGGAAGGACCTATCCGATCAACTCCGTTTCCCCAAAGGGGCAAGGCATGGAACCGTATTTAGCATCAGCAGGGATGAGTTTGAGCGTTTTTTTGAAGGTCGGGTTCAATAGAGCCGGGTATCTACACAATTCCCCACCCAAAACTTACACAGAGAATAAAAAAATACTGAACGGGGTCTGGGGTTATGGCTTGCGACACGCTGAATGGGTTTGAATATGCATTTATTTACCGGCATTCATGAAAACTGCCTTTTCTTCTTTGCTAAGTTTTTCGATGGCATAGCGTAGGGTTATTCTTGGCATGGTAGCAGCATATTTATGGAGAAAATCAAGCAGTATTGTTTTATCCCTTTTTCCGGCTTCCCTGATCCAACTGCCAACAGCTTTTTGAACCAGCTCTTCTTTGTCTTTTACAAGGATGCCGGCAATTTTAAATGTATCTGCGAGGTCATTCTGTCTGATAAAGAAATAGGTACTTACGATGGCCGTTCTCCGTTCCCATAGGTTAGGAGATTTAGCCAGCTTGTAAAGAAGGATTCTTGGCTTATCAAACAGGTACCCACCCACTACATAGGGGGCACTGCGATCTACCAGGTCCCAGTTGTTGATGCTGTTATGGCAGCGAATAAAGAGTTCAAACAGTTCCTTTCGCCTGCCGGGCATTGTTTTTTTTGTCTCATTTCGGGCAATCGGCAAAGAGCTTGGAATCGGTCATTTGCAGCTAAATTATTTAACTTTTGCCGACTTTTTTTTACTCTTTTTTCCTGATGCTTTGGCTATTTCATTATAAGCCAATGCCAGATCTATCCAATAGTTGAGCTTTTTTTGTGTGTTAAGTGTTGTAATGTCTACAAAAACAAATCCCTTCATTATTTTGCCTGTAAAATCCATGGGACTGCAACCCTCTTTTTCCATTACCTCATCGTAGATTTCCGGATTAAGTCTAATCATTAATCTTTCGCTTTCAACTCCCACACACATTTTATCGTTCACCATGAAACAAAGCCCGCCAAACATTTTCTTTTCCTGGATATCCAGCTGGGGCAATGAAAGGATTTCCCTGATTCTGTCAGCCATTTTTTCGTTGTAAGCCATTGCAATAGGTTTAAATGGTAATTCCCCTTCCCACTACTAAAGTTACCAAAAAAAGCAAATTGGAAAATAAAACAGAGATTTTGGGAAAGTCTTTCAGGACACAGCAGGACAGCTAAATCCCCCAAAGAACTATATTGAAGATCAATTAGTTGCTGCCATGCTGCTTTTACCGGCTTTATACCATTCCTTCAGTACCTTTAGCGGTATTTTTTTTCGTCAAGAGCTCCCTTTTCTACAAATTGACCCTGTAAAACTTTCATTCCAATGAACAGAAAAATCAATAGCAGCCTTTTTTTTCTGTTGGTGGTTATTAACCTTTTTGCGCAATCAAATAAAATGGACTGGGTTAAAAAAGTAGGTGCAAGATCCTTTCCTGCTTCAACCAAAATATACAGCGCCAATGCGTATGGTGCGGTAAATGATGGTAACACAATCAGCACTGCCGCTATCCAGCAAGCCATCGATGCCTGTGCAGCGAATGGGGGTGGAATTGTTAACTTCAAACCCGGAACTTATATCAGTGGTTCCATCTTTTTGAAAAATAAGGTGCATCTCAGAATTGATAAATCTGTTTTAATACTGGGTTCACAGGATTTCAAGGATTATCCTGAAATCAATACACGTATCGCCGGTATCGAAATGGTATGGCCGGCTGCCCTAATCAATATCATTGATGCAAAAAATGCTGCAGTCACCGGCGAAGGCATTGTAAATGCAAGAGGAAAATTCTGCTGGGACAAATATTGGGCAATGCGCAAGGATTATGATACCAGAGGGCTGCGCTGGATTGTTGATTATGATGCCAAGCGTGTAAGAACTTTTCTTGTACAGAATGCCACGGATATAACCCTTAAAGGACTCACTTTTAAAAATGCAGGATTCTGGACTGTTCAGTTATTGTATTCAAACCATATTACGGTGGATGCCGTAACCATCAAAAACAATGAGGATGGCAATGGTCCAAGCACAGATGGTATCGATATCGATTCTTCCACCTGGACCCTGATACAAAACTGTGATATTGATTGTAACGATGATAATTTTTGCCTGAAAGCCGGCCGTGATTGGGATGGCCTTCGTGTAAACCGCCCCACAGAGTATGTAGTTATAAGGAAATGTTTGGCAAGAAGAGGTGCCGGACTGGTTACATTGGGCAGCGAAACATCGGGTGGTATCAGGCATGTGCTGGCAACAGAACTGCTTGCCCGGCATACCGACAATGGTTTGCGGATCAAATCGGCTACCACACGTGGGGGTACCATTGAAGACATCTATTTTCAAAATACCATCATGGATTCTGTAAAAAATGTATTCAGTTTTACACTTAACTGGAATCCTGCCTATAGTTATTCAGAGCTGCCCAAAGGAATTAACTATGATTCCATACCCGCACACTGGAAGTCAATGCTGCAAAAAGTTACACCTGTTGAGAAAGGCATACCGCATGCAAAAAATGTATATGTATCAGGCTTGAAAGTGACGAATGCGCAAAATCTTTTTTCAGTTGTTGGACTGGAGCAATCTTATTTAACCAATTTTGTTTATAGCAATTCAACCATTGCTACCGATCTGATTGGAACAGCAGAATACACCCGGAACTGGAAATTTAGCAATGTAATAATGGATGTTAAAAAAACAAAACCTGTTACCAGACCTCAATCCAAAGAAATAGAAGAAAGGCTTAAGAACTAATCCCAATGCCACTTTTATGAACTGCTGCTATTCCGGATGGAAAGTAAGGCAGTTACCAAAATGCTGATTGGAATTCGATATGTTTTTATTAAATAAGGAATATGATGAAATACAATAAGTTTTTTTTAACACTGCTGGCCTTCCTCAGTCTCTCTTTCATACACTTCAATCCCAAGCCGGTTTTGTATATTATAGGAGACTCAACTGTAAAGAACAGCGATGGTACCGGAAAAAACGGGCAATGGGGTTGGGGAACAGTTATCGATCTGCAGTTCGATACCAGCCGCATCAGCATTCTTAACCATGCCATTGGCGGAAGAAGCAGCCGCACATTCATCACAGATGGCAGATGGGATAAAATACTGGAAACAATTCAAAAAGGCGATTATGTAATCATGCAATTTGGGCACAATGATGGTGGTACATTGGATGATACCTCACGTGCAAGAGGAACCATTAAGGGAATAGGAGAGGACAGTGTTGAAATCTATAATCCCATCAGAAAGCTCAGGGAAACCGTACATTCCTATGGGTGGTATATGCGCAAATATGTGAACGAAACCAAAGCAAAAGGAGCCATTCCGGTTATTTGTTCACTTGTTCCAAGGGATAATAGAAAGGAAGGAAAAATAATCCGCAGTGAATACGCAATCTGGGCAAGACAAGTGGCAGAACAGACAGGAACTTTTTTTATTGATCTGCAGGAAATGGTGGCAATGGAATATGAAAAAATGGATACAGTAAAAGTAAATGCTTTTTTTCCTGCCGACAGGACGCATACGAATAAAGAGGGTGCTTTGTTGAATGCAACACAGGTGACAGCGGGTATCCGGCAGCTGCAAAAATGTAAACTAAAAGACTATCTGCTTAAAAACTAATGCTGAACAAACAACAAAAATACCTGCCAATTATTTTACTGCTCATAGGTCAAACCCTACTGGCTCAGGCCATTAACAGAAAGGATCTGGTGCAGAGGCACAGGGTTTTGAATACCCGGTACGATTCACTTTCTTCGCTTTCTGTTGGTAATGGAAAGTTTGCATTTACTGTAGACATTACTGGTTTGCAATCCTTTCCCGAAGCTTATGCCAAAGGCGTTCCACTGGGAACCCAGAGTGAATGGGGATGGCATAGTTTTTTGGATACAGCGCATTATCGATTTGAAGAAACACTGAAATCCTATAAACTCAATGGCAGACTGATTCCGTATGCCGTTCAGCTAAAAGAACCGGATCGAAATAAAAATGCAGTCAACTGGTTCAGAGAAAACCCGCATCGTTTGCAATTGGCCAATTTTGGTCTGGAAATCATTAAAAAAGACCGCAATACCGCCACCATCCGGGATATTCAGCAGATTCATCAAACACTGGATCCATGGACGGGTGAAATACATTCCACATTCTCAGTGGAAGGTAGCTTAGTGGAAGTATTTACATATTGTCACCAGCAAAAAGACATTGTTTCAGTAAAAATTATTTCACCCCTGCTTCATGAAAACAGGCTGCACCTGCGTTTGCGGTTTCCTTATCCCAATGGCGAGTTCAAAGATGTTGGAACCAATTATTCAAATGCTGCAAAACATGTTACTGCTTATAAAAAAAAGGAGAATGGGCTTGCAATAAAACATGTTTTGGATGCCACAGAATATTATACCACATTACTGTGGAAGGGTAATGCCAGTTTGGTAGAAAAGGCGCAGCACGATTTTTCCATCAGACCAGATACCGGCGATAGTTTTGAGCTTTCCTGTCTGTTTTCGCCGGATGATAAGAGAGAAAATTTACCCGGCTTCGAACAGACGGTTGCCAATAACCATGCAGAATGGCTGCAATTCTGGCAATCAGGCGGAGCTGTAGATTTGTCTGCTAATACCAACAAAAATGCTTTTGAACTTGAAAGAAGGATTGTTTTATCGCAATACCTGACCAAAATTCAATGCACCGGCAATTATCCGCCCCAGGAAACAGGGTTAACTTATAATAGCTGGTATGGCAAGCCTCACCTCGAAATGCACTGGTGGCATGCCATTCATTTTGCTTTATGGGGAAGGATTGAACTAATGGAAAAAGCATTGTCCTGGTATTCCAAAGCTTACAGTGAAGCGAAAATAATAGCTGAAAGACAGGGCTACAAGGGTATTCGATGGCAAAAAATGACAGACAATGAAGGTAAGGAAAGTCCTTCATCTGTAGGTGCCTTTTTAATCTGGCAACAACCACATTTCATTTATTTCTCCGAGCTTGCTTACAGAGAACACCATGACCAGGCAACACTGAATAAATATAAAAAACTTGTATTTGCCACTGCCGATTTCATGGCTTCCTATGCTTACTACGATTCACTGAAAGGAAAATACATTTTGGGCAAGGGACTGATACCTGCGCAGGAGAAGTTTAAGGCAGAAGAGACTTTCAATCCTGCCTACGAATTGGTGTATTGGCACTGGGCCCTGAAAGTGGCACAGAAATGGAAAGAACGATTGCATTTACCAAGAAATAAGCAATGGGATGATGTAATAGAGAATCTCTCGCCCTTACCGGTGCAGGAAGACAAGTATCTTTTTACTGAAAGTGGAACGGATTCTTATACCAACCCCGAATACCGCGGAGACCATCCATCCGTATTGGGAGCATTGGGTATGATGCCTGCAACAGCCATGATGGATGCGGCAAAAATGGAACACACATTTAACTGGATACTTCAAAACTGGCGATGGAAAGATACCTGGGGCTGGGATTATCCCATGGTTGCCATGACTGCAGCCCGGCTTGGTTTTCCGGATAAAGCAGTAGATGCTTTGCTGATGCCTGTTCAAAAAAATACGTACCTTAATAACGGGCATAATTACCAGGATGAAA